>PMNO01000468.1:7280-7414 GCA_003161835.1 Myxococcales bacterium
ACCGACGTGAATCTGGCCTTTACGATGCCAGGCGCGACGACGCTGAAGTGGAACGCCACCGAGGGCAGCCCGGACCCCGGGTCGCTGGTGGTGATGGCGCCTTTCAGCGACTGGAATCAGTGGGTGGAGGTGCA
>PMNO01000690.1 GCA_003161835.1 Myxococcales bacterium
GCCGGGCGGCTGGGGCGGCTGGATCAGCTCGACGTGGTCTGGAACAAGCCGCTGCCGCAGGTGCAGGCGGGTCCTTTCGGGGGCTGGCTGTTCCGCGAGCCCGGCAACGTGCTCTTCGAAGTGGGGCCGCACTCGTTCGCCCACGTCGTGCATCTGGTGGGGCCGCCCCAGCACATGGAGGCGGAAGCCAGCGACCCCGTGCGCCTGCCCAACGATCTCCTGTTCTATCGAAGATGGGAGGCCTCCGGACGAGCGGGCCCAACCGGAGTGCGGCTCCGATTTTCGTTCGCGAACGGTTTCCCGGAGCACTACATCCATGTGCGCGGCTCGACGGCCAGCGCGCTCGTCGACTTCGAGCTCAACTCCTACGTCCTGCGCGAGAACGCGCGCGACCTGCTGGACTTCGATCGATTCGCGACGTCGCTCCACCAGGCCAAGGAAAACCTGGTCCAGGCCACCACGACGCTGGGCTCGTTCGTTCTCTCCAAGGCGGGGTTGCCCTTCGACGGTGGGCCGTATCAGACCAGCATCACCTCGGCGACCCGGCACTTTTACCGCGGCCTCGGCTCGCTGCTCGATCCGCGCCTGTCGCCTGTTCTGGCCGCCCAGGCCGCCAAGCTCGCCGAGGACATCGTCCGGTCGCCCCGGCTGGTGACACCTCCGCCAAGCTCCCGCGCGGTCCCGGCGCCGGCGCCCTCTGCCGCGCGGGCACCGGTGCCGCCGACCGCGGCCGCGGTGACCGCCACCCCGCCCCCCATCGCCCCGACCGTATTGGTTCTGGGCGGGACCGGCTTCATCGGCCGCGCGCTGGTCAGGCGACTGCGCGCGGAGGGGCTGGGGGTTCGGGCGTTGGTGCGCGATCTGGGCGGCTACGCCGAGCTGCTGGCCGCTGACGGCGCGGAGCTGGTGAAGGGCGATTTTACCGACACTGCCTCGGTGGAGGCCGCGATGTCCGGCATCACGCACATGTGGCATCTGGCTCGCGGCTACGGCCAGACCTGGGACGACTATCAACGACTGGACATTGAACCCGCGCGGCGGCTCGCGGAGCTGTGCCTGCAGCGCGACGTCCAGCTGCTCTACACCTCGTCGATCGCGATCTACAGCGGCGGTCGCGCGACCGACACCATCACCGAGGATACTGCGCCGGGGCCAGGCAACGTCCGCTTCGATCCCTACGCGCGCTCCAAGGTCGCGATTGAGCGCCTCTTGCTGGAACTGCACCGGTCCCGTCAATTGAAGGTCGTGATCCTCCGGCCCGGAATCGTCATCGGTCGGGGTGGCAGCCCCTACCACTGGGGCGTTGGAGCCTGGCCCTATCCGTCCATTTGCCGGCTGTGGGGCGACGGAACCACGCCCTTGCCCTTCGTGCTGGTGGACGACTGCGCCGACGCCATGGTGCTGGCCATGAAGGCCCCCGGAGTGGATGGCGAGAGCTTCAACCTGGTGGGTGAGCCCCGCCTGACGGCCAACGCCTATCTGGACGCCTTCGAACGTCTGGCCGGCATCAAAGTGCGCCGACTTCCAGTCCCGCCGTGGCAAAGATTCGCGCAGGACATCGCGAAGTACGGGCTCAAGACGCTGTCGGGCGCCGAGCGCTATCGGCCGAGCTACGACTACTACGTGGGCATGAGTGGGCGCGCACGTTACGCCCCCGACAAGGCCAAGCGCGTGTTGGGGTGGCGGCCGAGCGACGAGCTGCCGCACATTGTGCAGGAAGGCATCGCGGTGCCGGTGGCGGAATTTGTCAAATAGCCGTGGGCGCCTCGCGGTTGTGCCTCGCTCGTGCCTCGGGGGCTGTTGCCCCGCTAGGGGCGGGCGCTATGATCATGGGTTGAGATCGACGTTGACTTCGAAAATTTGAAAGATGACCTCCTTGATCAATCCCCTGGATCGCGAGTCGTTGCGCAATCGGTTTCGGACTGCGCAGCCGTATCCCCACATGATCATCGACAATTTCTTGGTCCCGGGCGCGGCCGAGGAAATCGCCCGCTCCTACCCCACGTTCGAGCAGGCGAGCGCGGAAGGGTTCGTGTTCAATTTCGTCAACGAGCAGCGCAAGGTCCAGATCACGGATAGCCAGAAGTTCCCGGAGCCGATTCGCCGCCTGAACGAAGCGATCTCATCTCCCGAGTTCTTGGCTGATCTGGAATTCATCACCGGTATTCCGCGGATCGTGGCGGACGAGCAGCTCGTGGGGGGCGGCATGCATCTCACCGGTTCGGGCGGGCGCCTGGATGTTCACGTCGATTTCAACCTGATCGAGGATCGCAAACTGTTCCGCCGGTTGAACATCCTCCTGTACCTGAACCCAGTGTGGAACGAGGCCTGGGGGGGACACATCGAGCTGTGGGACAAGGCGGTCAGCACCTGCCACGCGCGTTGCGTCCCGGCCCTCAACCGCTGCCTGATCTTCGAGACCAGCCACATCAGCTACCACGGGGTCACCCGCGTCACCGCCCCGGCGGATGTCACCCGCCAGTCGTTCGCCGCGTACTACTACACGCGAGAGGCACCACCCAACTGGACCGGGACGGCGCATTCCACGATCTTCCGGGCGCGTCCGGATGAAAAGATGCGGGGTCTGGTTCAGATGCCCGTCGAACAGCTTCGGCGCAAGGTGGCCGAGCAAGTGGCCCGTTCCAAGAAGTGGGTCAAAGGCTGGATGGGTCTTTCGTAGGAGGCCGGCCGATCCAAGCGGGGGCTCCGGGGAGCCGTGCCCTCCCCACTAACGGGCGGCATTCTGTTCGGCTGCGGGGGCGGGTTTCATCAGGTTGCTGACGCTGTAGCGAATGAAATCCCGCCACAGACGCGGGCGAAACACGACCTTCCGGCGCAGCAGCTTCGATTTCCCGACGAAAACCGCGTATCCGCAGATCCAGGCCAGGTCGCAGGCGGCGCCGTAGACCGGCCCGTGGTGCTTCACGAAGTATCTGCGGCGGGCCTGAAACCAGTAGGCGGGCATCGGGCGTCCCTGGTCCGCCATTCCCGTCGAGAGCGAGCCGATGTGTCCGACGCTGGCGCCATCGACGTAGTAGGTCTTCCAGCCGGCCGCGCGCACCCGGCGCGCAAAATCGACTTCTTCGAAGTACAGGAAGAATCCCTCGTCGAACAGCATGGGCGATTGCAGGAGCTGGGAACGAATCAGCATGCTGGTCCCCGACACCCAATCGACCGCGCAGGATTCCTCCGGGAAAATCGAGATCACCTGATCGCGCAACAATCGAGCGACCACGTTGGTCCGGGCGGTGGCTTCGAACTCGCCCCAGAATGACGGAAAGCGAAACGCCTTCAGCTGTTCCCCGGACGGGCAGTGGATGCGGCCGCCCACCAATCCCGCGTCGGGGTGCCCGTCCATGAACTCAACCATCTTGCGCAAGGCCCCGGCATCCATCCAGGCATCCGGGTTCATCACGTAGACGTGCCGGGGAACCGGCGCGGTTGCCAGCAGGAGGCGCACACCCACATTGATGCCGTAACCGTATCCGCCGTTGTGTTTTGAATCGATCACCGTGACGCGACTGTCCCAGGCGGGATCCGCGAAGGTCGCCGCCAGCCGTTCGAACGAGCCGTCGCGCGAGTCATTGTCGACCACAATCACGCGCGGGTCGGAGAAGCCCGCGAGCTCGCGCAACACGGTCGTGACCGCCCCGATGGTGGCCTCGGGGGTCCGGAAATTCACGATGATGGCCGCGACGTCCATGGTCACCGGTGGCACATCAATCCATCGCTCCCGACCGCACGAAGATCTCGAGAAGGCGCGCCGACTCCCGCCAGGCGTCGTGCAGCTTGGCCACCGCCGCGGCCCCTGCCCGCCCCATGCGCGCGAGATCCGCCGCGGGTGTCTCCAAGGCCTCTTTCATCGCCCCCACGAGCGCCTCCACCGAGCCGGCCGGGATCAACCAGCCGTTGACCCGATTTTCGAGGAGTTCGGGAATTCCCGCCACGTAGGTGCTGATGGCCGGCCGGCCCAGCGCCAGCGACTCCATCAACGCGACCGGAAGGCCCTCGGCGAAACTGGGCAGCACCAGAACCCGCGCACCGAGGAGCTCCTTGCGGACCGTGTCGTTGCTGATCCAGCCCGTGATACGCACCGACGTTCCGAGGCCCAGATCGGCGATCCGTGCCTCGACCAAGCCGCGCATGGCGCCGTCGCCCGCCAGGACCATCTCGAATGGGACCCCCTGCCCGGCCAAGACCGCCAACGCGTCCAGTATCAGAAGCTGACCCTTTTGTTCCGCGAGGCGCCCAATGCACACCAACCGTCGATTGTCGGCGATCTCCTGGGGGCCCGCTTCAAGGAAAGCCGCATCCACGCCGCATCGAACAACGTGAACCTTGTGCCATTCGGGGTGGGGTATCCACCGGAAAATCTGGCTCTTGCCGAACGAGCTCACGACAATGACCGCGGACGCCCGTTCGATCTTCTCCGGCAGCGACAGCTCCACTGGATGGTCGAACTCTTCGGGGCCGTGCACCGTGAAACTGTAGGGGGGGCCGCCCAGCATCCGCGTCAACATGGCCACCGCGGCCGAATTGGTGCCGAAGTGCGCGTGCAGATGGCGCACGCCTCCGGTGGCGCGCAGCCACTGGAGCAACAGGCAGGCCTCCGCGAGATACACGAGATGGCGCAGGCGCCCGCGATCCGACCGGGCGCCGAGGCGCAGGGTTGCGCGCAACGCCCCGAACCAGGCGCGCGGATCGCGCAGCGCTGTGGCCAGCACCACGCGCAACAAGCCGCCCGGACCGGCGCCGAGGATCCCGCGCGTCTTGGCGTGTTCCGCGACATCCGCGGCGTCCACCAGGGCCGCCGGTGGTGGGCGGATGGAGAACCGCTCCACGATCACGCCCCGCGCCTCGAGCGCGACAATCTCTCGGCGAATGAAGCTGTGACTGACGGCCGGATACTGGTTGACCAGGTACGCGACTTTCATGCCGGGAACGGGGCTCGGGCTGCCCAGCGCACCAGTCGTTTCGGCGAGACGGTCGGCCGGTGTGGGGGTGGGTGGGGGCGACATTCGTTGTGGATCTACTAACACGAGACACGCGGCGCCTACGACCGCCCCCGCCATGCGCCGCTCGCCCGCCGAGGCCTGGCGCCCGCCCGCTCCGTCTTTTTCGCGCGAGCCAGATTGATAGATGTCACAATGGGCGCTTGCGCCCACCGAGACCGGCGTCAGCGTGACCGTCCCCCCGAACAGGCCGACCGCCGCGAGCCTGCGCGCGCGTATGGTTCGTGGCGCGTTCTTCGAGATCGGCGGGTACGGAACCCAGCAGGTGCTCCGACTGGGCAGCAACCTCATCCTGACCCGGCTGTTGTTCCCGGCGGCGTTCGGTCTGTCGACCATGGTTTGGGTGATCACCTCGGGACTCACCTTGCTGTCCGACGTGGCCGTTCAGCCTTGCGTGATTCAGAGCAAGCGCGGCGACGATCCGGATTTCTTGAATACGGCGTTCACGATTCAAGCGATTCGGGGCCTGGCGCTGGCGGTGTTGATGGCCGCCCTGGCCAAATTGATCGCCAGGTTCTATCGCGAGCCTCAGCTGGAGGGCCTTCTGTATCTGGGATCGTTGCAGTTGCTCTTTGCCGGCCTGCACTCGACCTCGGTCTTCACCCTGCGCCGCAGGCTCAGCCTCGGTTGGGTCAATGCCCTCGAGTTCGTTCAGACCCTGTTCAGCATCTCGGTCACGTTGCTATCGGCATGGTGGCATCCGTCGGTGTGGGCGCTGGTCGGTGGCGGCGTCAGCGGAACCGTGTTTTTTTCCATTACTTCGCATTTCCTGCCCGTGGGCTACAAGAATCGTTTCCGCTGGGATCGGACTGCCGCCGACGAGATTCGCCGCTTCGGCCGTTGGGTGCTGGGAAGCAGCGCCGCCACATTTCTCGGTGGCCAGGGCGACCGGATCCTGCTCGGTCGCCTGCTGGGGGCGTCGTGGCTCGGCATCTACTCGGTCGCGACAAGCCTGAGCGAGGCGCTCTCGTCGGTGGTCACTCGCGTCGTCAACGGCGTCATGTATCCCGTGCTCAGCCAAGCCGGCAGGGAATCCGGCGCCGACATATCGCACTTCTATTACCGCCTGAGGTTGCGGCTCGACCTGCTGTCGATGATCTCGACCGGTCTGCTGGCGGGAATGGGCGGATGGGTCATACAGACGCTCTGGGACAAGCGCTACGCCGACGCCGGCTGGATCATTCAGATCATCTGCGTGCGCCTCGCGATCTCGTTCGTCGTGGCCCCCAACGAAACCTGTTTGTTTGCTCTCGGCCACACCCGCTACGGCTTTCAACGCAGCGTCGCGCGCCTCCTGGCCACGTTCGTCTTTGTCCCTTGTGGCTGGTATCTGGGAGGCGTCAAGGGGGTGGTCTGGGGCACAGTGGCGGCCGAGGTCCCGACGATCCTCGCCGTGTGGCCCCAGAGNNTCGTCCCCTGGCTTCCCACCCTACATCTTCGTTAGACCAATCCGCTCAGCTGGTACAGCGCGCGATGCAAGTCGCGCGGGCCCCGCGAACGACGCGGGGGAGCCGCGTTCCAGACCGCTTGGTAGTAGTCGAGAGTCGCCCGGGCCACCGTATCCGGCGACAGCCGCTGCTCCATGTCCAGCGCCGCCTGATGGCCGAGCTCAGCGGCNNGTGGCCGACGCGATGGTCGGACACCCGAACGACAACGCCTCCAGCAGCGCCAAGCTGAAGTTTTCGTAGCGGGAGGCCACCACGGTGACAAAGGCCTGGCGACGCAGGGTCTCGATCTGATCCGCCGGCAAAGCCCCCCGGACCTGCACCCGGGCCCGAATCGCCGGGGGCAGGCGCTGCTCGAGAAAGCTGGAAATATCGTGGATCTTGCCGGCGTCGTCGCGTAACCCGCGATCGGGTCCCACGAAGGCCAGCTCGACGTTCGGAAGCTTCCGGGCCAGCGCGGCAAAGGCCTCAATCGCCACATCGCCGCCCTTGTGCCGATCGAATCGACCGACGAACAAGACCGTCTTCTTGTCGCAGGCCTCCAGGGTCCAGCGCCGCTCGGGCGCAATCCGTGGCGCCGAGTTGGGAATGACGGCCGCATGGGCCAACGCCAATCCGTATTCGCGCCTGACGCGACTGAGGAGGTCCGCCGAGGGAGACGTGAGGCCGACCGCTTCAGTGATGCACAAGCGTTCGATCGCCTCGCGGCGACGAAACTCGGCGTCCCTGGGCACGCCGAGCGCCGTGCCGTTGACGAACCAGGGACCGTGTAGCCGGACCACCACGGGGACCGCCGCGAACAGATCCTGCACGAACCACGCGGCGCCGAGCGTCTCCTCCATCTCAATCAGATCGAGGCCGTGACGCTCCCGCACCACCGCCATCGCCTCGGCGATCTCCCAGCCGAGGTGCAGCCCTGTTTGTCGCAGTCGAGGCACCTTCTCGATCGCCCGGAACAAGAGTTGGCGGGCGATGGGAAACGACAGCTTGGTGAAATCGACCACCTCGGGATCCGCCGGGGTCGATACATCCGATGGCACCACGATGTGGGTCCGAACCCCGTGCCGCGCCAGAGCGGGGCTGATCTGCCCCACGTAGGTCACGATGCCGTTGTGGACCAGGCCTGGCGGCCAGGCCGGTGCATAAAGGGCCACCGAGCGACCACGGTCGCCGCCCGAGGCGGGATTGCGAGGAGCCCCCGGCATCACGATCGGGCAAGGCCGCGCGGACTATTCATCGTTCTTGTCATCGCTATTCATCCCGGTCGATTGGCGGCAGTCTATCACCGGCCGCTATTGCAGCGACTTCGCGTCCATGTCGCGGGATCGACTCACGGAGGCGCCAGTCAGGGCGTCCGTGCTCACGGCCACGTCCAGCTCCTGACCGCTGATGCTGCCGTGACAGCCGCCGCACACGCCGTTGAAGATCTTTCGCGATACGCCGGGGGTCACGTACTCGCCGGGGCCGACCTGATGTTCCTCGGCCATGGTGAACAGCGGCTTTCCCGCACCGTCGATCAGTTCGAAAATCAGAGGCGTCTTGGCTGGCACGCGAACCTTCAGCGAGTGATCCGCTTCGAATCCCACGGTCCCCAGCGCCACGCGATCGACGAAGACCTGCTGCGTTCCCTGCAGGCCCGCGGGCGCAGGTCCGGATGGAGGCCGCTCCTCGTAGACCTTGAGGGCCACGGCCTTGTCGAAGAACGCGAGGTTCCGGCCGCGCCGCAGGTTGGCCCCGAGCAGGGTGGCCAACATCGGGACATCGGGAAAGTGGATGATCCCGGCGTCGCCCGAATCCACGTGCCCCCCGAATACCAGTTGCGGCACGTTCCGGAACAGCTCCGTCTCGGCGTGCCGGTAGCCGAGGACGGCCTCGACCGCCGACTTGCTCGGATCGGCCCACAGCATGCGCCGCGCGCCTGACGTCGGCTCGCGCGCATCCACCGCCACGAGATCATATTTGGGCATCCCCGCCGCCGGATCCTGAACATTAGCTGCGTACGACGCCAGGACCTCGCCGTTGGGTAACGACGACGGGGATCGGTAGACCCCCGCCGTGTTGGCGCGGCCCGTGGCGGCGGCGTCGATGATCCGCACCGATTTGAGAAAGGAAGCTTCGGCACGCTGCGCTTCGAAGGGCCCCACGGAGCGATTGAATGTCGCCAGGGCGCCTCCGGCCCCGTGAGCTCCCACGTTGGACAGAATGACCAGGAAATTGCGGTCCAACCCCTCGCGAATTTCGGTCGCCTGCGAGTATCCGATCGAATCAACCAGCGCGTCGCTGAAGGTGTCCGTGGACTGCGCCCGCTGGGCCAGCAGGGGATGATAGTCAGTCAGATCCCAGTTTATCCGCCGGCCCGAAAGTTGATAGAACTCAGGCGACGCCTTTTCCGCGGTGAACGAGACGCGGCCGTCCTGCATGAACGCTGGCGCCAATTCGGACCCCAACAGCCATGTCATCTGCTCGGTGCGGGTGAAGTCGGCCCCGGGGCCCGAGCGAAACAGATTGGCGTTCGGCAAGAAGGTCTTCAGCGTCAGCGTCCCCGAACGGGTGGACGCGAACACGACACTGCCATCGGGCGCGAAGACCGGATCGAAGTTGTGCACCTTGACCGGGCCTTGCGAGCGCCCGTTGTCCGTCGTCAGCTGCCGGCAAGTCCCGGTCCCCCCTCCCGCGCGATCGAGCATCCAAAGGTCGAGCCCGCCGGCCGCGGACGAACGCGCCGCGAACACCAGCTTCTGACCGTCGGCGCTCCACTCGGGCCCCCGCACGTCGACCGCTCCCCCGGCCAGGCCCGCGCAGGCACCCAGAGCGCTGCGCGGGTTGGTCACCGACACGACGCTCCCGTGCGGCCCCAGGGTCGCATCCGCCACCATGAGATCGGCCCCGCCGCGAAACGTATCGAATTCGAGCAACGAATCCGGATCGGGGGGGCGAACCACGAAGGCCAGCGGCAACACGTCGCCCGTGGCCATCGGCGAAACCAACCCCGCCCGATCCGCGCGTTCCAGGCGATGCCACTCGACGAAGACACAGAACGCCGGGATTTGATCGGCCTTCGCGGGATCGAACGGCGTGGGGCAAGAATCGATTCCGATCTTGGGGGTGCTGGGATCGACGGGATCAGGCCCTTCCAGCAAGGATCCCGCGCGATGAGCGATCCCGCGATCGGACAGGAAGAGGTTCTTCTTGACCGCGCGCGATTGCGCGACATCGGCCGTGTCCACGGCCATGAATTCCCTCAAGGTGGTTTCGTAGTTTCGCTTCAACACCAGCGGCGCGAAGAAACCCTGCGCCCCCGAACGCAGCCTGAAATCGTTGAATCCGTCCGCACTGTGACACCCTTCGAGCGCGCAGCCGCGCTGAAGCATCTTCGGCATCACCTGGGCCTCGAAGAATTTTTGGCCCTCGGACTTCACCAAGGCGGCGACGGGATTGGCCTGGACCTGAAGCGCCCACTTCTTCCAGGCCTTCCAGGTCTCATCCTCGCGCGAGGCAAAGAACGTTCCCCCGGTGTGACTCACCCCTCCCGCCGCGGGCGCCAGGGGCCGCAGCAGGATCTCGCTTTGTTCCGGCGCGGTCGGCGCGGACACCACGAAGCCGGCGGCTTGCAAGAAATTGAACCGCATCTGGTCCGGGTCATCTCCACACGTGAGGTAGAAATCCGACTGCGGCGAGCTGTGACAGGTCGCGAACGCGCAGGAGCTCGCGAGCTTGGGTGCCACGTCGGACACGAAGCTCCGGTAGGCGGCGCCGGCGACGTCGACCACGGTCAGATCCCGATCCGGGGGAAGCGCGGTGTTGCAGTTCCCCGAGCCTTGATTGCCGTGGGCCTCGGGCGCCACGCCATCCCGGTTGGCCCCGTTTCGCAGCCAGGTATCGAGCTCGAAGAAGCCGTCGGAGTCACGGGACAGGGTCTTGCCGCCCGCGTGCACGATCTCGCTTTGCAGGAAGCGGTCCTGGTAAGCGATCTGGATCGACGCCTCCGGGACCGACTTGAGCAGGAGCAACGGCAACGGATAGCTCCCGTAGGTGCGCAGGACGTCGGGCCGCTTGTGCACCGATTCGAACGAGGACAGATCCAGATTCCCCACCGCCCCGCCGGTCGCGGGATCGATGCGGTGNNAGCAACCCATCGACATCGCGCAGCTCGCCGCCGCGACGAGGGAGATCCCCAGGGGAGCCCTCGCCGGGTGCAATGAGATCCGCATCGGAGAATAGTAACGTCGACCCAACCGGAACCTCTAGATTTTCTGGAAAGAGCTCATCGGGTCGAGCGGGTTCAAGGCGCCAGGCCGGCCAGCGCGGCCCTGGCCAGGGAGCGAACGGCCGGGGAGGCGTCGCCGTCGGCG
>PMNO01000059.1 GCA_003161835.1 Myxococcales bacterium
GGCGCCCCTTTCACGGTCGTGGCCACCAGGGCCCCGTTGACGTAGAACGTCGGCAGATTCGCGGTGCTCGCCGAGTCGTAGGTGACGGCGAAGTGATACCAGGAGCCGAAGCTCACGCTGTTGGACGGGGTCTTCCAGTCCGAGTTGGTCGTCGAGCGCACCGAGACGAACGACAACGACATGGGATTGTCGGGCGCGGTCGTGCCGGTATTGAAGTAGACCTGATAGCCGGGCATGTCCACGATCCGGGCACAGCAGCCCCCGCCCGCGGCAGTGGCCTTCACCCACACCGCGATGGTGACCACGGTGGCGGCCGTGGATGGAAACGCGGCGTAGTCGGCCGCGCTGTCGATGCCGAGGCTCCTCGGGTTGGCGAAGTTGAGGGTCGGGACCGTGCTGGACGCAACCGGAGTACTGGACCACGTCGCATCATTGCCGTTCCCCGAGGAGTCCACGCTGGGGCTGGCGGCGTCGTCGAGCTTCCAGTACCCGATGAGACCGTCGTTGATGACGAGGTGATTGAACGTCTCGCCGTTGGAGGCGAAGGTGTTGCTGGCGGCGGTCGAGGTCATCACGACCGTGCCGCTGTGGTGGACGAAGCTCGCGCTCCCGGTCTCGGTGAAGGTCCCGCCGATGGTCAGGATCGTGCTCGTCGAGGTGAAGCTCGCCGTCCCCGTGAGGGAGAAGTTCCCCCCGACGGTGATGTCTGCGTTGTTGCCGGCGAAGGTTCCAGCCGCCTGGGAGAAGATCCCGGAGGTGGTGATGGTCCTGGTCGAGCCCTGGGTGATGGTGCCTGTGTATCCCGTGCTGATGGTGATTGAGGTCACCGTGACGTTGGCGTCGACCGTACACGAGCCGAGCTTCGAGCTGTTGAAGGTCACGGTGTCCGCGGCTTGCGGCGTGGTCGCACCGCACGAGGTCCAGCTCCCGGAGGCGCTCCAGTTGGCGGTGGTGCTGGAGTTCCAGACACAGGCGTTGGCCAGGACCGAGCTCTGCGCCGCGACCGTCGCCATCACCGCGAAGCCGAGCGCAGCCACCCAGCGTCGGCGCGACCGCCGGCGGGACCGCCGCCGAGCTGCCCCGCCGAGGAGCGCGAGCCCNNTGGCCTGGCCGCTCATGGAGCATCCCGCGCCGGTCGGAGAAGCAGCGGACGCAGGCACCTTCGGCGCCTCCGCGCTCAGCTCGGCAGCCTCGGTGCCTCCGAAGGCGCCCAGGTTGATTCGTCCGCCGTTGGGAGCGGGCTCCTGCGAAAAATCGTCCGCCGGATCGCCTTGATCGGTCGAGCCCTGCCCCCGGGCGACATTCAGATCCCGGCGCGGGTAGCTCACAAAGGCCACGTCGCGAGTGACGTCGCGATCGCCTAGGCTGCTCAGGCCCACGAAGGCCACGCCATTTGCCGTGACGTCGTTGTAGCGGCTCGAGATGGCATGATCGCGTCCCGCCTCGTATCCGGTCTGGTTGCCGTACACCAGGCTGTTCCTGACTGCGATCTGGCCGAAGCTTCGGACCCCCCGTCCGTTTGCGGCGACCGTGCCGTTGGTCAGGCTCGCGACTCCNNTCAGGTTCTGGAGGGTGGTGGGCGTGCCCTCGACGCTGCCGTCGAGTGATACGGCCACGGCCAGGCCGGTCCCGTCGAGGATCGTTCGCTGCGGACCAGCCCCCTGCAGGCTCACGCCCGGTGGAATGCGCACGGCCTCGCTGAGGAAGAATGTGCCGGCGCCGAGTCGCACGGTGTCGCCCGCAACCGCGGCGCCCAGCGCCGATCCGATGGCGCCTCGAGCCGTGTCCCCGATGAACACCTCCGGGGTCTCCACCGCCCGCAGATACTTCGGCTGGGACCAGTCCGACCAGGCACCGTTGCGGTCGCGCGCCCGCACCGCCACCAGATAGGTCGCCCCCGCTTGCAGCGAGCCCGGCAGGAGCGCGGAGGTGGCGCCCGACGGGGTGGTCAGGTCGATTTCAGCGGTCTGCAAGATCTCGCCATCGCGATCGGCCCGGACCTGGTACGAGACGCTGTCGCCTTCGGGATCGAGCGCCGCAGCCCAGTGAACCGTGGCCTCTCGCGTGCCGATGCTTCGAACGACCCCGCCGGTCAGCGACGGGGGGTCGGGCGGCTGGTTGGTGCTCGACAGCTTGCCCTGGATGACCCCGCTTTCGCCGCCGACGATCAGCCTTCCGTTGGCCAGCACGGGAGAGATCCGGGAAGGCGCCACCAGCGCCACGGTACGAAGGAGCGCTCCCGAGGCAGCGTCGAGCACCTGGACCGCCGGGACCAGCGAGGAGGCCACCGCCAGCAGGGCTCCTTGGGTCTTCAGGTCCTGGTACGCGGCCGGCGTCGGGCAGAGCCAGTTCTTCGGCGTCTCGTTGAGCGACGCCACCACCCGGTGACCGTTGTCCTTCTGCCATGACACGTGTCCATCGGACGGGTCGAGCGAGATCACCGACTCGCGCATCGAGAATTGGTCGGCCGTGCCGTTGGCGTCGGTATCGAGCGAGTCGTCGGTCCGAACGTCGATCACCAGGCGGCCGGCCGCCACCGTCAGCGAGGAGACGGCGAAGGAGCGCTCGAGCCGCTTCCCGGTGACGATCGTATCCGCCGTGGCGGGGGGATCCGGGAGATCGACGGGCCAGCCAGCGACGGCTTTCCCACTCGCGAGCTCGACGGCGTGCAGCCGCCCGCTGTCCCCGCCCGGGAGGAGGTACGCCCGACCACCGAGGATGACGGGCGCGGATAGATTGATTGTCCCGTCCGCCTGGTAGGTCCACCGGTGGGCGCCGGTGGCCAGATCGAAGCTGTAAAGACNNGCCGAGTTGCTGAATTGGGCCATGACCTCGGGCGCCGTCTCCCAGAGGCTCGCGCCGGTCGCAGCATCGATCCTGAACAGCTTGCGCGAGGGATAGCCGCCCGCGATGATAACGCTCTCCCCCACCACGGTTGGGGAGGATTGTTCGATGCCGCCCAGGTCTCGCTTCCAGAGGATCGCACCGTCGGTCAGGCGCAAGGCGTACAGGTGGCCGTCGAGCGACGGAACGAAGGCGCGGCCCCGGTGGATGGCCGGCGATGCGACCACCCCGTCCGCCAGCTGGATCCGCCAGATCCGCCGGCCGCTGCTGGCGCGGATGGCGTGCACCGAGCCGTCGCGGGCGCCGAAGACGGCGATGCCATCCGCTACCGCGGGGGTCGAGACCTCCCACGAACCGTTGGGCACGGGATACGACCAGGAACCGGCGGCAAAGGCCGATCCGGAGCGCTCTTTACTGGCGTGCTGGTGAGCGGGATCGAGTCCCCGACTCGGCCAATCATCGGCACGGGCCCTGTTCCCAAGGAATGCCGGGGCCAGGAGCAAGAG
>PMNO01000640.1:0-562 GCA_003161835.1 Myxococcales bacterium
GACAGCAGCGACAACAATCCGGCGGACGAACCGCCGACGTCGCACCCGCATCGCTTGATGCCGTCCCCGGCGACGGCCCCCGGAGCACCGCCCAGGCCCGGGCCCGTTGCCCCGGCGCCAGGGCTCCCGCCTGTGCCGGTGCCCCCGTACAGGCCGCCCAAGGTTCCGGCGTCAAAGCGCGTGGTGCCGACGAAACCGCCGGTGCCGGTTCGGGGGACATCCTTGCACGCGCCCATCGAACACGCCTGTCCGGCAGGACAGCGGGTGGCGCCGTAACAGGGATCGGAGCACAGGCCCTTGATGCACACCTTGCCCGGACCGCAATCCATCTTCTCGCAGCCAGGATCCACGCACCGCCCCTCCGATTCCTTGCACAGCGTGCCGCCACCGCACGTGCGGCACGGACATGAGGGCACGCACGCTCCGTTGTCGCAGATCCCATCGTCGCACTTGACGTCGGCACACGGATCGACACAGCGCCCGAGGCGGCACAGCTGACCCTGGGGACAGACCACGCCATCGCAGCCACCCTGGCACTTGCCCGCGGTGCAGATCTCGCCCG
>PMNO01000640.1:603-5041 GCA_003161835.1 Myxococcales bacterium
TGCGTGGTGCCGGTGGCGCAAACCCCCGGCATCATCGTGTCGCAGGCCTTGCCACCGCCCTCGCAATTCAGGCCGTGGACATAGTAGACAAAATCGTTGAAGTCGCCGTCGTTGCCGTTTCCCTTCCAGCTGGCGGTGGTGACGGGAAGATCTTCGAAGGCGATGTAGTAGCCGTTCGGATCCTGGGACGATTGGTAGACGAGTGTCGTCACCCACGGTGCGCCGTTGGTGGGCGGCACGTTGGCTGATTTGGTGTTCAACTCGGCTTGCGAGAACTTGGTCTGGCTGCACTGCTCGGTGGTGCTGCCAATCATCGCGAAACCGATCAGGCCACCCTTGTAGTGCGGGTCGGTGCGAATGTTGCGCGCCGTGAAGGGTGGAACGTTCCATCGATGCTGGGGCGCCTGGGTGGTGAGCATGTCGGCCAGAGGACAGAACTCGGTGTCATCGCAACAGGCGAGGGTGGCGGGGATCAACATCGGAGGCGCCGGACACCGCGGGAGCTGGGCCGGGACCAATTCATAGATCTCGGTGGGCGCCGGCGGCGTGGTGCTCCCGGGCGTGACGTTGTACCAGCCGAACGCAACGTGACACCCGCCGCCGCGCAACACGAGCTGGCCGGAGAACTCACACTTCGGCGAGAAGGTCCCCGGCATGGTGTTCGCGTCTTGAATCGGGTTCAGCGTCTCCATGCGGTACTTGAAGAGGCCCGCAAGAGAGACCGTGTCGGCGGCGAATCCGCGCGCGGTCGCGATGCCGATCTCCGATGCCGGCGCGGGGTTTGGCATCATCTCGCCGGTGGGCTGCGATACGGCGGCCGCCGCGTCCGGGCCGGCAATCGCAGCAGCTGCCCCAACAGCGGCGGCGGCGGCGGCAAAAAACGCGACGTTCCGGTAGGCGCTCCTATCCGTCCAGCGAGGGGGCATTCCATTCATATAGCGCCTTCATGCCCGTCTTTGTGTTGGAAACCCGCGCCAGAACCCAAACCAGCGCCCGCTATCCGCCGGCGCCTTACATCTGCCGACACCGTCGCGACCCAGACTAAACAAATAAAAAATAGTATTAAAGGACACGAAAGTATTTCCCGATGACACAGGGACCATGCTGCAGACACGCGCTCTTCGGTTCTCCACCGTGATGGCCTTGTCGGCAACGCTCGGGGCGTCGACGGCTTGGGCGCAGGAAGGGCAGGTTGCGAGCGCGCCGCTGGAAAGGCGCATCAGCAAGCCGCTTCCGGCCCTAGGCGTGATGCTGGGCGCGGGAATCCCGGACGGCGCCACGGCGTCGCTGGTCTACCGGCCTTTCTCGTGGCTGCGCACCGAAGCGGGCGGCAGCACCAACATGATCAGCAAGGGTGTCCGCGGCGGTGTCGCGCTGATTCCCTTCGGCATGGGTCCCTCGGTCTCGTTCGAAGCCGGGCACTACTTCGAGGGCGACGCGAACGGCATCGCGCGCAGCATCGCGGGCGCCGGATTCAAAGACAACGCCATTCTTCAACGCGTGGGCTACGACTTCGCGAACGCGCACCTCGGGCTGGACCTGGGCATGCGTCGGTTCGTGTTCTTCATTCACGGCGGGATGAGCTACATCCGCGCCAGCGTGCACAACGTGAACGCCGAGATCTCGAGCGCCATGTCGTCGGGGGCCGCGGGCTCCTCTGGCGGAACGACCGTCAGTCTCAATCAGGATCCGATCGTCCGCGTAGTCACACCGTCGGTGAAGCTGGGCCTCATCTTCTACATCTGGTGATCTCATGAAAACATCCTCGTCGGAACCAACCCTCGTCCGTTCGTCTTCCCTGCTTGGAATCCTGCTCGCGGCGGCGCTCAGCGTGGGCTCCGGAGCCTGCATGTTGTCCGTCGAGGCGGACGTGCCGGATATCGAGGTCACCCAGCACGACATCGCGTTCGAAGGCGTTCCCCTCGCCAGCCTGCTCGGCGATGTGTCGACCGGAATGAGCTTCACCCAGGACCGCCCGTCCTTGCATCTGCCCAAGGCCATCGATTCGAGCGTGCAGGCGGTCAAGGTCGAATTTCGCGCCAAATCCGGGATCCAGAATCTCGACTTTCTGCGGGCCCTGCGCATCACGATGGCCCCGCAGGACAACACCTCGGAGCCCATCGAGCTCATCAACTACGAAAAGACCGACGGCGCCGTGGTGGGCGAGAGCCTCACCCTCCCGAGCCGCAACCCCGTCAACATCCTCGATCAGTGGAAAGCGGACAGCGCCGTCTTCAACATCCAGCTCGCCGGCACCTTGCCTGAACAGGCCTGGACCGTCGACATGAGCGTCCATTTCGCAGGCAAGGTTTCCTACAAGTACTGAGAGTCATCGGGCGGCCGAAGAAGAACGCGCTTTGATTCGCCCATACGCACGTCAACAAACTACGCGCGCTCCCGTTCGGCCAACAGAGCCTCGAGTTCAGCGATGGCTTCGAGGTCCTTGGGGCGACCCGCTGCGCGCTTGGCGCGAATCAAAGCGGGCAGATCCAGAACCCGCAGGGCGCGACCGAACACCGATAGCATCACGGTGTGCGGGATGACCTGCTCATAGTTCCCGCCGCCCACCATCTCGCCCAGAAGGTCNNGAAGGGGAGACCGGGCGGCGCGCCCCGAAGATACGGGTGATGCGGCGCGAGCGCGGTGGCCAACCGTTCGATGTTCTCCGCCCTCCGGGAGTAGATGAAGTCCACGTCCTGGGTCAAGCGAGACGCACCGTGGGCCTGACCCGCCAATCCGCCGATCAGAATCGTCTCGACACCCGCTTCCGCGAAGACACTGACGATGTCTGCGAGATCACCCTCCACGCCGGCTGACTCCCGCCCTGCGTACCTCTGCCGCCAGGCGCGCGGCCCGGGCCAACGTCTCCCATCGCTCTGCCGGTGTTCGCGTCAAGTTCTGCCTCAGCAGCGTGCGATCGACATCGCGCTTGTACACTTCGATCACAGGGTCGGGCTCCAACCCAAAACGGCGCAACACGGAAGCATCCTCGGCTTCATCGGGCATACCGACATCCTAGCGCTTTGCGCTCGTCGGCGGTCGGCTCGTAGCGTTTCGAGTTGGGCTCGATGTGCATCGCGGCGCCGCCGGCCAGGAAGCTGTCAGGCGAACGATTGGTGGCGAGCAACTCGGCGATCGCGGCCTGAAATGCCGTTAGCGGCACAGCCTTCCCCCGATCCGCCAACCCTCGCGTCCGCCGTAGGTCATGAACTGCCGGGCGACCCAAGGGATGTCGTCGGCGGTGACAACGTAGTTCCTGGGCGACGACCAGAAACACCTGGCGTGCAAGCGCGCAAAAGCCCGCCTGGCCTCCCGCAGCCGCACCATCTGCCTGGCGGTATCCGGGTGAAGGACACGGCGGCTGCGGCGACCCCCGCGGCGACCGATCTCGGCAAGGTAGGTCCGGACCTCTGATGTCACAGGATTATCTTAGCGAAACGCCGCCTGGGCGGATGCACGGAGGCTGACCTCCGATGGCGGATGGTGGCTTCTTGTCGCGCGCAGCGCCTTCCAGGTTTCTGACGACAGCGCCCATCTTTCATGATCACGCCACCTTCCCGAAATCTTGAGATATCGGGGAGACAGCCCTTCCAGGCGAAATCCGAGGCGCTTGACGAGCTCGATGGAACGGACGTTGCCCGGCTGGATGTTGGCCTCGAGTCGGTGCAGGCCACGCGGACGACGGAACACGCGCGCGATCACCAGCGCGAGGCCAGCGGCGAGATGCCCCTGCCCCTGGTGAGGCACGAAGGCATGGTAGCCGAGGTACCCCGACTGAAACCGGCCGCGCACGATCTCGGTCACGTTGACCACCCCCGCGAGCTCTCCGTTTGGTAGGCAAATGAGGTACCCCTGGTTCGACGGACTCGCCAGCCGCGCCAGGTACCCGCGATACTGTTCCCCGGTCCGCGGAGGCGACACCAATCCTCGGTGCAGCGAGCGGCTGCGACGAGCCGCCTCCACGAACTGGCGCAGGTGTCGCAAGCTCGGAGCCTCCAGGCGGACCGCGACTGCGGGAGTCATTCAGACCTGCCTACTCGACCGCCTCATGGACCGGCGGCCAGGACCACGCGAATCCGAAGGCCACCGTGACCATGGGTCCCCCCATGCCGATTTCATGCCCGATCGTGGGCGGCGGTCCGTCGCCGGTCTTCCGCTCGCGCACGAGAATGGGCCCGACGGTGGTGCGGAAATAGAATCCTCCGTCGGTCAAAAACGCGTAGCCCACCGGAAGCATGACGTAGGACGAAAGAACGTCACCGTGTGAATCGAATGTGGCATGCGAATCCAACATCAAACGAGCTCCGACGAGCAACGCGTGCCGGGGCGGGCGCGCCCCGCGCCGATGTCCGATGGCCACCAACATCCCCCCGCCGTAGTGCCCGCCATAGACGCCATCCGACGCCGCCATCACTTCGGCGGTGACATGCGGCCCCAC
>PMNO01000053.1 GCA_003161835.1 Myxococcales bacterium
GTTGCCATCGCCCTCGCCGTCGGCCTGACCTCGACGGTGCTCGGCCAAATGGCGCTGGGGCAAGAAGCTGCTCCGGCCGCCGCGTCCCACGCCAACAATGCACTGACGCCACCCAAGTTGACGACGTTCGTCGACGCGACCTACCCCGCGGCCGCGCAAGCCGCCCGCCAGGCAGCCAACGTCGATCTGGAGCTGACGATCGACGCCGCCGGCAAGGTCACCGACGCCCGGGTGGTCACCCCCGTAGGGAGCGGCTTCGATGAGGCCGCCGTCGAGGCCGCTCGCCGGTTCGTGTTCGAGCCGGCCAAGCGCGGCGACCACGCGATCCCGGCGCGGATCAAATACCGCTACGTCTTCGAGATGGCCGCCGCGCCCGCGCCCGTGCCAACGACCGGACAACTGGAGGGCAAGGCCATTGCGCGCGACACGAACCGGATCGTCGCGGGCGCGGTCGTCACGCTGGTCGCCAAGGATGGTTCGAGCACGCGCAGCGCGATCACCGATAGTGNNCGCGAGGTCACCAAGCGCAGCCTCAGCGGGGACGAGCTGCTGCGGGTGGCCGGAACGCGCGGCGATCCGCTGAAGGCGATCGAGTACATGCCCGGGGTGGGCCGCTCGCCGCAGGCCGATTTCGTCATCATCCGTGGCTCCTCGCCCGCCGACTCCGAGGTGCAGTTCGAGGGCGCGCCGGTCTACCGCCTGTATCACTTCGGTGGTCTCACCAGCTTCGTGCAACCGCGGCTGCTCGAGAAGATCGATCTGTATCCCGGGAATTTCTCGGCGCGCTTCGGCCGCAAGATGGGCGGCATCATCGACGTNNGCCAAGCGCAGCTACATCGATTTCTTCATCGACAAGCTGGTGCCCAAGGACGAGCTGCAGATAACCGCCGCCCCGGTGTACTGGGACTATCAAGCGATGGTCGCATACAAACCGTCCAGCAACGATCGATTTCGCGCAATGCTCTACGGATCGTACGACGACTTCAAACTCATCTTGGCCCACCCGGATGACGCCGATCCCTCTATTCGCGGCGGATTGAGCTCGAGCAGCTCGTTCCATCGGGCGCAGGTGACCTGGCAGCACAAGTACAACGCTTCCGTCGAGCACGAGATCAACGCTACGGTGGGGCCCTTCTCGTTCGACCAGAAGGTCGGGCCGGCCATCGCGTTTCAAGTTCCCGGCTACGACGCATTCCTGCGCTCGGAGTGGCGGGCGCGCTTGAGCGATCGGCTGCGTCTGATTGGCGGGCTGGACATCTCGTATCTGCGGATCGACGGGAAATACAGCGGTCCTCGCTTCACGCAACTGGATGGGGATCCCGACACCTTCGGATCGCTGACCGGACAGCAGAACGTTCAATTCTCCCGCAGGTTCGACTTCTTTCGACCGGCGGCCTACGTCGAGGCGGTTTGGCAGGCGACTGACAAGTTGACCTTGGTCCCCGGTGGACGCGTCGACTACGTCGGCGATGTCGATCACTGGACCTTCGACCCGCGGGTCACCGCGCGCTACCAGGTGGCCGCGGGGACCACGATCAAGGGGGGCGTCGGCCTCTTCTCACAGGCCCCCGCCTTCGGCGAGTCATTGCCGGTGCTCGGCAATCCGCACCTGCGGCCGTCGCACGCGCAGCACTACAGCCTGGGTGTCGAGCAAGAGGTCGGCGGCCGGTTGAAACTGACCGCTGAAGGCTTTTACAAACGACTCAGCCTGTTGTCGGTGAACAGCCCCGTGCCGGGCGAGAACCTGAACAACGACGGCATTGGCCGGATCTACGGCGGCGAGGCGTCGGCGAAACTGCGGCCCACGACCAAGTCGAGCGGGTTCCTGTCGTACACCCTGTCGCGCAGCGAGCGCGACGATCACGGCACCGAATGGCGTTTGTTCAACTGGGATCAGACGCACATCCTGACCGTGGCGGGGGCGTATCGACTGGGCCGCGGATGGGATCTGTCGGGGACCTTCCGCTACGTGACCGGCAACCCCATCACGCCGACGGTGGCCAGCATCTACAACGCCAACACCGACACGTACAAGCCGGTGTACGGCGCCGTCAACAGCGACCGCAGCAACGCCTTTCATCGCCTCGACGTGCGGGTGGAGAAGAGCTGGCACGTCAAGAGCGGGAACATCGCCGCCTATCTGGACGTGCAGAACGCCTACAACAGGCGCAACGAAGAGGGCCGGAGCTACAACTACAACTTCACGCAGTCAGGCGTGATCTCGGGCTTGCCGATCATCCCCAGCCTGGGCGTCCGCGGCGAGCTTTAAGGAGACAAGACCATGAATACCAACACAACGAGAACGAGAACGACCATGAACACCACAAACACACACGCCGTGAGAAACACGATGAACACGCAGACGAACGCGAACGCGAACGCAAACGCAAACGCGAACGCGAACACCAACCGGACCGCGACTGCAAACTTGCCGATCGCCCGAATGACCGCAGGCTCGGTGCTCGTGGCCGCGCTTCTGCTGGGCGGATGCGGGCCCACGTTCGACCCGGCCTCGCTGATCAAGACGACCCGGGTGGTGGGGGCGCGCGTGGAGGTCGACGGCGCTCCCGATCGGGCCATGCCCAAACCGGGTGAGACAGCCTCCGTCACGTGGCTGCTGACATCGCCGCANNCTCCTGTACGGCGAGCTCTGCGCCGGCCCGGACTCGACGCCCACCTTCGACGCGGAAAATGGCATCCCGCGCTGCACGGGCGGCGGCACCGGAACCAGCGCGTCGGTCCTGATCTCGCTGCAACGGGGCGCCGACACCAATCACAACCCCACCGCCGAGCGGGCCTTCACCTTCGAGGGGCAACCGTGGGGCCCTTCCGCGGCGGGCGATGACCCGTGCGTGGTGGGACCGCGGGTATCGGCCGGGACCAACGATCACGTCATCGGGACCACGACCCTCGGCTCCGATCGCGAGTCCTACACCGCGATGCTGGGCGATCCCCAGGTGCCGACTCCGGCTCGGGAGAGCCTGCAGATCTCGCAGTTCACGACCGCCGGCGAGCTCAAGAGCCCCTTCTCCTTCGTCGAGGCGAACGACACCGGCGCCGAGACCACGGTCGAGGTGAAATGGAAAGCGCCCAAGACCGTCCCCGGGGGCGCGGCGGGCCTGCCCGTGACGTTCACGTTCGTGGTGCGCGACAACCGGGGCGGCACCGACTGGACCACCCGCGCGGCTTGCGTCGTTCCGTGATCCGGATTGGCCGCCAGGAGGGGTAGCATGAGCCATGACCCCGAGTCGAACGGCGCGACGGTTCTTCGCCATCCTGCTGGCGTCGGCCACCGTGCTGATGGCGATCTTGGTGAAGCCGCTTGCGAGCGCGCTCTTCCTCGGTGGCGTGCTGGCGGGAGTGCTGTGGCCCGTGCACGCGCGCTTGAGCGCACGCGCGCGAGGTCGACGGGGTCTGTCGGCCGCGGTCCTGGTCTTCGGCGTCGTCGTGGTGCTGGTCGGTCCCGTGGTGGCGTTCTCGGCCTTCGCCATCAAGGAGGGAGCGGAGGGGTCGAGGTTCGTGGCTCAGACGGTGCGCAGCCAAGGGGTGACCGGCCTCATCGATCATCTGCCGCCCTCCCTGGCCCGGCTGACCCATCGGGCCGTCGAGCACCTTCCCGGCGGGGNNCGCGCTTTACTTCTTGCTGATCGAGGGCGACAAGCTGGTGGTCTGGCTCGACGGACTGTCGCCGCTCGAGGAAGGGCAGACGCGAGAGCTGCTCGCGGAGTTCAAGCGGGTCTCCTTTGCCGTGCTGCTGTCGACGATCATCACGGCGGCCGTGCAGGCCCTGGCAGCCCTGGGGGGGTACCTGGTGGCGCGCGTCCCACATCCCATCTTCTTCGCCGGGGTGACCTTCTTCACCGCCTTCATACCGGCGGTGGGGGCCGGTGCCGTGTGCTTGGCGGCGTNNGGGTAGCATGAGCCATGACCCCGGGTCGAACGGCGCGACGGTTCTTCGCCCTCATCGGAGGACTGAGCGCGTTCGGAGCCGTGGGGCTGCTGCTCGGCCCCCTGGTGGTGTCGGTGTTCCTGGCGCTCCTGCGCATGTACCAGCGTGACTTCAGGCCGCCGCGCGCGGCCGACCACCAACGGTAGCGCCCGGCTGACGGCCCGGCAGTCAAGCCTCGGGCGCTCTCTGCCGATGGTGGGAGATGCGGCGAAGTCCGCGGACAGCGAGAATGCGGACCATGATCGAGTGGCGCCAACGGGGCGCGAAGGTGCGCCCGCCCGCGAGGGTGACGGGGAGCGGGGGCTTCACCTTGCTCGAGGTCATGGTGGCCTTGGTCGTGGCCACGATTGGCTTGCTGGGGACCGTGGCGGTTCAGCAGACCATCTTCAACGCCACCTCCAACGCCGGTGACGCTGCCATTATGACGCGGCTGGCGACGCGGGCCATGGAGGAGTACGACGCCAAGATCGTCACGGCCGGCCCTCCCGTCCTCGATCAGCTGGCGGCGGCCACCACCGCGGGGTGGACCCTCCTCGGGTACCAGAATCCCCTCGGCGCCACCGTCGCCACCGCGACCGTCGACTTTCGCTTCAAGCGGGAGGTCCAGGTCGTGAACCTGGGACCGGCCCAGCCGTACAACATCTCGGTCCAGATCACGTACGCGCTCGACACAGGGGCCCCCAAGGTCGTCCGTCTCGACAGCCAGCGCTGGAAGACATGGTGACCGCGCGTTGCCGCTGGCTCTCCCACTGGCCTTCTCACTGGCCTTGGGAGGGGCGCCCGCGGGATCGCGGCCTCACGTTGGTGGAGCTCATGGTCACCGTGGTCATCGCGGGACTGATGATGTCCGGGTCCTTCGTATTCTTCGCCGGGCAGCGTCGGGTCTACGACACCCAGGTCAAGGTGCTGGGCGTCCAGCAGAATCTCTGGGCCTCGATGGAGGCCCTGTCCCGGTTCGTGAGGGCCGCGGGAACCGGCATGGTGGGCTGCGTGA
>PMNO01000674.1 GCA_003161835.1 Myxococcales bacterium
GCACTCACCTTCGCCCCGACCGGTGGCATGGTGGCCGCCCCGACCACGTCACTGCCCGAGCACATGGGCGGCGTGCGCAACTGGGACTACCGCTATTGCTGGCTGCGCGACGCCTACTACGTGCTCGACGCGTTTCGGGCGCTCGGCCACTTCGAGGAGCGGGAGAAGTTTCTCCAGTACTTGCTGAACATCGCGGGCGGAAATCCCGAGCTCGATTTGTGGCCTCTGTATCGGATCGACGGGGGCACNNTGGCGCCGATATTCATGGACAGCCGATTCGAGAGCGAACGCAGCCGAGAATCCCTGGATCTCATCGAACGTCTCGCCCGCCGGGCGCTGGCCGTGGCGGGCACACCGGACGCGGGCATCTGGGAATTGCGCACGGCCTGGACGCCGCAAACGTTTTCCAGCGTCATGTGCTGGGCCGCGGCCGACCGCGCCGCGCGCATCGCGGCCATTCACCGCCCCGGTCTCGAAGCCGAAATGCGGGGAGCCGCCGATCGCCTGCACGCGGACATCGTCGAGCGGGCCTGGAATCCCCAGGTTGGTGCGTTCGCCGCGTCGTATGGCGGCAGCGCGCTGGATGCCTCGCTGCTGCAATTGCCCAAGCTGCGATTCCTCGCCGCCGACGACCCTCGTTTGCGTAGCACCGTGCGGGCCGTTGTCTCCACGCTGGGTCGCGACGGCTGGATCTATCGCTACAACCTCGACGATGGCTTTGGACATCCCACCGTGGCCTTCGTGATCTGCACGTTCTGGCTGGTCGAGGCGCTTGCGCTCCTGGGCGAGCGCGACGAAGCGCGCGCGACCATGGACCGGGTGCGCGCGGTGCTCTCTCCGCTGGGTTTGCTGGCCGAGGACTTCGATCCCCTGCACCGGCGGCTGTGGGGGAACTTCCCCCAGGCTTACTCGCACGCGGGCTTGATCAANNACAAGCCGGATCCGATGCGCTGACGGAGCGCGAGTGGTTGGTCACCAATGGGCTCGGCGGTTACGCTTCAGGAACGATCTCCGGCGTCGTCACCCGGCGCTATCACAGTCTGCTGGTGGCGGCGCTGCCGAACCCATTCGGGCGCACCACGATGCTCGATCACCTGAGCGAGGAGCTCCGTCTCCCGAACGGGGCCGTTCGCTGGCTGAGCAGCCACGAGCGCGACCCGGAGGCGCCGCAACATCACGAGCAGCATCTGGAGAGGTTCGAGCTGCAAATGGGGCTGCCCGTGTGGATCTACCGGGTGGACGGCTTTCTGGTCGAGAAGCGCATCGTGCTGACATACCTGCAGAACACGGTCTACGTCCGGTACCGGTTGCTGGAGTATCCGGCGGATTCCGACGGCCCCCCCTGGGTGACCTTGCTCCTGCGGCCGGCGATGCATTTTCGCCCCCACGATGCGCCTGTCTCCCGGCCCATTGATCCCTATTCGCTGTGCCTGACGGGAAATCGATTCGAGGTCTCCACCCCGTCGAGCACCCTGCCCAGCACCGCTTCCACCTTCCTCCCCCAACCATCGCTGAAGCTGCTGGTGAATGGTCAGGATCCCACCTTCGAATTCAATCCTGAAAAGCAGGAGAAGGTGAACTATCGCTGGGAATCGGCCCGCGGCTACGAGAGCCACGGGACCTTGTGGAGTCCCGGCCGTTTCAAGGTCACGGTGACGGCCGACACCGCGGCGGTCCTGGTCGCGTCGACCGAGTCCTGGGAGGTGATGAACGCCATCCCCCCCGACGATGCGTGGCGCTATGAGAACGAACGACGCGCGCGCCTCCTGCATGTGGCTCCCGGTGCGTTGGCGGATACGACCACCGCCGAACTCGTGTTGGCGGCGGATCAGTTCTTGATCGCGCCCGCCGGACGCCTGGAGGACGCCGCGCGGGCCCGCGCCCAGGGAGAAGAATTGCGCTCGGTCATCGCGGGCTACCACTGGTTCACCGACTGGGGACGCGACACGATGATCAGCCTCGAGGGGCTCGCTCTGTGCACCGGGCGTCACCAGACGGCGCATTTCATCCTGCACACGTTCGCCCAATACGTGCGCAAGGGTCTCATTCCGAACCTTTTCCCCGAGGGTTCCCAAAACGGCATGTATCACACGGCGGATGCGACCCTGTGGTTCTTTCACGCGCTCGATCGGTATCTGACCTACACCTCCGACCACGAGACGCTCCGCCTGTTGCTCCCCACCCTCGAAGGCATCATCGACGCGCACGTGCGCGGAACGGATTTCGGGATCGGCGTTGACGCCTCCGACGGCCTTCTCGGGCAGGGACAAGACGGCTACGCGTTGACCTGGATGGACGCGCTCTGCGAGGGGTGGGTGGTGACCCCGAGGCGGGGGAAGGCCGTGGAGATCAACGCCCTGTGGTTCAACGCGCTCACCCTGATGGGCCGGTGGGTGCAATCGGAACGCGGCATCGAATCGGCCCGCCGGTTCGTGGGAATGGCGGGCACCACGAGGGAGTCTTTCAATCGCAAGTTCTGGGATGAAGAACACGGCCGCTTGTTCGACGTGGTCGACGGTCCCGGCCTCTCGCGCGACGACGCCTTCCGGCCCAATCAGCTCATGGCCATCGCTCTGCCCAACGCCGTGCTGGACCGAGCGCGGTGGCAGCCCATCGTGGACGCGGCCGCCGCGGCCCTGTTGACCCCGGTGGGACTGCGCTCGCTCGCCCCGAACCAACGGGACTTCAAGCCGAACTACCACGGCGATCTGCGCACCCGCGACGCCGCTTACCACCAGGGGACTGTCTGGAGCTGGTTGATCGGCCCCTTCGTGGACGCCTGGCTGAAGGTGTATCCCGACGCCCGCGCCGACGCGCGCAACCTGTTGCAGGGGCTCAAGGAGCACCTGGGCCACGCTTGTATCGGGTCGGTCAGCGAAATCTTCGACGCAGAGGCGCCCTTTTTACCCCGCGGGTGTATCGCGCAGGCCTGGGGGGTAGCCGAATTCTTGCGCGCTTGGCGTTTGACCGCCCCCCCCTCGTAACCATCGCGTCAGGAGATTGATGTCACGTCCACGCTCGGCGTTTGTTGTCGGCCCGGATCCCCGCTTCGCGGTGTTGCCGGGAACTCCGTTTCCGTTGGGAGCCACGATCGTCGAGGGCGGCGTGAATTTTTCACTGTTCTCGGAGCACGGCCAACGCGCCTTCGTCTGCCTGTTCGACCCCGCGATGCCCGCGCGCGAAATCGCACGCTACGAGCTGGTCGAACGCACGGCGGAGGTCTTTCACGGCTTCGTGCCGGGGGTGCGGGCGGGAGCGTTGTACGGTTTTCGCGTCGAGGGCCCGTTCGCCCCCCGAGAGGGCCTCCGTTTCAACCACAACAAACTCCTCATCGATCCGTATGCGCGGGCCCTCCATGGCGATATCGACTTCAAGGGTCCCATCTACGGCTATCCCCTCGGTGCTCCCGACGGCGATCTGGTCTCGTCCGATCGCGACGACGCCTTCAGCAAGCCGAAATCGGTGGTGGTGGCGGACGATTTCGACTGGGGCGCTGATCGGCCCCCGGCGATCCCGTGGAGTGACACCGTCATCTATGAGGCGCACGTCCGCGGGCTGACCATGTTGCATCCCGATGTCCCGGCCGAACTGCGCGGCACCTATGCGGCGGTAGGTCATCCCGCCGTCATCGCGCACTTGAAGCGGCTGGGCATCACGGCCATCGAGCTCTTGCCTGTCCACGCCAAGGTCGTCGACGGCTACCTGGTGGATCGGGGGCTGACGAACTACTGGGGGTACAGCACCCTCGCGTTCTTCGCCCCCGAGCAACGATACGCCCACGCCGCCCATCCCGGAGCGCAGGTGGCGGAGTTCAAGACCATGGTCAAGTCGCTGCACGCGGCCGGGATCGAGGTGATCCTGGACGTGGTCTACAACCACACCGGGGAAGGCAATCACACGGGCCCCACCCTGTCGTTTCGGGGTCTGGACAACCTCGCCTACTACCACCACAGCCCCCAGGACCCCCGCTACAACATGGAATTCACGGGGTGCGGAAACAGCCTGAACCTGGGCGCGATCTACACGATGAAGACGGTGCTCGACAGCCTGCGCTACTGGGCGCTCGAGATGCGCGTGGACGGCTTCCGGTTCGATCTGGCCACCACGTTGGGTCGCATGTGGCCGACCTTTGCGTTTGACCGAAACGCGTCGTTCTTCCAGGCGGTGCACCAGGACCCCTGCTTGTCCCGCCTGAAGCTAGTCGCCGAGCCCTGGGACACCGGGGACAACGGGCAGCAACTGGGGCGCTTCCCCGTGCTGTGGTCCGAGTGGAATGGAGCCTACCGGGACGCCATCCGGCGCTTCTGGAAGGGCGACGACAACCAGGTCGGCGAGCTCGGCTACCGCCTGACCGGATCGTCGGACATCTTCCAGACGAGCGGCCGACGCCCGCACGCCAGCATCAACTTCATCACGAGCCACGATGGATTCACCCTGCACGATCTCGTCACCTACGACGGCAAGCACAACGAGGCGAATCAGGAAAACAATCGGGACGGCACCGACGAAAACCGCTCCTGGAACCACGGCGTCGAAGGCGAGACCGACGATCCCGACATCCGCGCGCGCCGCGAACGGACCCAGCGCAATTTCCTGACCACGCTCTTCGTGTCGCGGGGCGTGCCCATGCTCATGGCCGGCGACGAGATGGGACGGACCCAGCGGGGAAACAACAACGCCTATTGCCAGGACAACGAGATCTCGTGGGTGAACTGGAACCTCGATCCCGCGCAGCGGGCGTTGCTCGACTTCACGTGCCGGCTGGTGCGCCTGCGCAAGAAGGAAGGGGTCTTGCGGGAGGACTACTTCTTCCGCGGCGACCGCATCTCCGATTCGCGCGTCAAGGACCTGGCGTTCTTTCGGCCCGACGGCACCGAGATGCCCCCCGAGGACTGGCAAGCCCCTTTCGTGCGTTCGCTGGCCTATTTGCTGGGCGGGGACACGCTGGTGGTGCCCGACAAGGCCGGCCGACGGCCGATGGGCAACACCCTGATCATCCTGTTGAACGCCCATCACGAGGACGTGCGATTCACGTTGCCGCACGTCGACTGGGGAGAGCAGTGGGAGCTGGTGGTCGACACCTCCGTCCCCGGCGCGCCTTCCGCGACGAAGTTCGCCAACGGCGCGTCACTACAGCTGCCGGCGCGCTCCATGATGGTCCTGCGCCGCCCACCGCCGAGCCCGGACGAGATCTGATCCGATGCTCCCCCCACGCAAGATTCCGTCGGCGACCTATCGCCTGCAACTGCGAGCCGAGTTCCCGCTCGACGCGGCGCGCACCGTCGTGCGCTACCTGAGTCAACTGGGAATCTCTGATCTTTATCTGTCACCCCTGTACACGGCGGCCAAGGGCAGCCCTCACGGCTACGACATCGTCGATCACGCGCGATTGAACCCCGAGCTGGGCGATGCGGCGGCGCTCGGTCTCTTCCTCGATCAGGTCGGGGCCTGCGGCATGGGCTTCATTCTGGATGTCGTGCCCAATCACATGTGCATCTCCAGCGACGCGAACGCCCTGTGGATGGACGTGCTCGAGCACGGGCGCGCTTCGGCCAAGGCCTCATCTTTTGATATCGACTGGGAGCCGCCGAAGCCGGAGCTGGTCGGCAAGGTGCTGCTGCCGGTCCTGGGGGAGCAATACGGCCGGGTGCTCGAGCACGGGATCTCCGTGCACTTCGATCGCGGTCGCTTCTTTGCCACGTGTGTGCAGCGCCGTCTGCCCCTGAGTCCCGAGAGCTGGCGTCACATCCTCGAACCCACGCTGGCGCTCCTGCGCGCGGCGCACCCCCCGGAGTTCCCGGACGCGCTCGAACTGGAGAGCATCGAACGTGCGCTCACCGCTATCCTGCCCCCGCTGCGCCAGGGGGGCGCGGCGTGTTCCCTCGAATTTCGACACGAAAGTGAGGCGATCCGTCACCGACTGGAGGCGATCGTGGGCCGCAGCGCCGTGGTCCGCTCCGCGGTCGACGATGTGCTCCGCGAGCTCAACGGCATACCGGGGCAATCCGCCAGCTTCGATCGGTTGGAACGCCTCATGGATGAACAGAACTACCGCCTGGCCTACTGGCGGGTCGCGGCCCATGAGGTGAACTACCGCCGCTTCTTCGATATCAATGACCTGGCCGCGGTGCGGGTAGAAGAGCCCGCGGTCTTCGACGAGGTGCATGTGCTGGCCTTCCAGATCGCGCGCCACCCCGCGTTTTGCGGATTCCGCATCGATCACGTGGACGGTCTGTCAGACCCCGCGCAGTACCTGCGGGAGCTCCGGTCCCGGTGGAGGCAGGCCTCCACGCCCGACGACGTCACCGCCGCCCGTCCCTTCGTCCTGGTGGAAAAGATCCTCGGCCCCGATGAGACTCTTCCCGCGGATTGGGTGGCGGACGGCACCACCGGCTACGACTTCATCGCCGCCATCTCACGCCTGTTCGTCCGAGCGGACGGATACCTGCGGCTGCGCGCACTGGCGGCGGACTTTGGCGGGGCGCGCGCGCCTTTCGATGTGGTGGCCTATCAGAGCAAGAGCCTGGTCCTGCAGACCACCCTGGCGGCCGAATTGACCGTCCTGGCTCGACGCCTCGACAGAATCTCCGAGCAGCACCGGTACACGCGCGATTTCACCCTGAATCACCTCCAGCAGGCTCTGGGCGAAGTCATCGCGTGTTTTCCCGTCTATCGAACCTACATTCGGCGTGACAGCGCGACCGTCAGCGCGGAAGACGCGGCGCACATCGGCCGGGCCTTGGCGGCCGCGCGCCGGCGCAATCCCTGGCTCAACTCGTCGCTCTTCGACTTCATCGAATCAATCCTCATGCTCCACGATCCGGGGGGCCTCGATCCGGCCCAAGTGGAAGAACGGCGGACCTTCGTGGTTCGATTTCAGCAGCTGACCGGACCGGTGGTCGCGAAAGGGGTGGAGGACACCGCGTTCTACCGCTACCTACCCCTGATTGCCCTCAACGAGGTGGGCGGCAACCCGGAGCTCGCGGATACGCCGGATGGCGATGCCCACAAAGCCTTTCGGGCGCGGCGCGAGCAATCGCCGCACACGCTGTCCGCCACCGCGACACACGACACGAAGAGGGGCGAGGACACGCGCACGCGTCTGTACGCGTTGTCCGAGATCGCGGATGCCTGGGCCCGTGCCATCGCCGATTGGTCCAACCTGACGGCGGGATACAAGACCAAGGTCGACGGCAGCGCCGCCCCGGATCCAGCCGAGGAGTACCTGCTGTACCAGACGCTGGTGGGGACCTGGCCGCTCGGGGGCTGGCAGAGCGAGCCCGACTACGCCGATCGCATACGGGCGTATATGTCGAAGGCGCGCCACGAGGCGAAGATGCACACGAGCTGGATCAATCCCAACCGGGCCTATGACGCCGCCGCCGAGGCGTTCGTGGATGCGGTGCTGGACACGGGAAGGAGCGCTTCGCTCCTGAAGAGCGTTGAAGTGTTTGCGCGCTCCATCACAGGGCCGGGCCTGTGGACCAGCCTGGCCCAGGTCGTGACCAAGATCGCCGCGCCCGGAATCCCGGATTTCCTTCAGGGGACAGAGCTCTGGGATTTTTCGCTTGTCGACCCGGACAATCGCCGCCTCGTCGACTTCGCGCGCCGCGAAGAGTGGCTGACGTCCATGTTGGCGGACGTCGAAGCGGGCGGACACGCGCCCATCCAAACGTGGTTCGCGAATCCCAGCGACGGCAGGATCAAGCTGTGGACGACGGCGGCCGCCCTTCGTCTGCGGCGCGCGCGGCGAGCGCTGTTTGAAGCGGGCGCCTATGAACCCTTGATCTCGGAGGGTCGAGCCCAGGCCCACGTGTTCGCCTTCGCGCGCACCCACGAAGGCGAAGCGGCGGTTGCGATCGTCGGGCGCTTCTTCGCTGCCTTCGGTTCGTCCGCCCCCGTCGGCAGGGCCTGGGCCGACACCCGGGTCACGCTGCCGCCCGCATGGGCGGATCGACGATTCCGCGATGGGCTGACCGGCCAGGTGCTGACCGCCGCCGGACCGTCGCTGGACTTGTCCGCGGTGCTCAACGTTCTACCCGTCGCGTTGCTGGAGTCCCTCTCATGAGCAAGACCTCGATTGCGGAGTCGAAGGCGACACAGTCATTGGCCCAGGGAGCCACCCCGGTCGCGGGCGGCGTGCATTTTCGTGTATGGGCGCCCGGCCACGAGCGGGTGGAGCTCCTGTTGGCCGACGGCGCGCGGTGCTTTCCGCTGCTTCAAGAGGCCGACGGCTACTGGTCCCTGACGCTCGCCGAAGCGCGCGTGGGCATGCGCTACCGATATCGCGTCGATGGCAACGAACCGGGCCTGCCCGATCCCGCGTCCCGGTTCTTGCCCGACGGCCCACACGGTCCGTCGGAGATCGTGGAGCCGCGGGGGTTCGCGTGGACCGATCTTTCGTGGACGGGGCTGCCGCTGAACGGGCAGGTCATCTACGAGCTTCATGTCGGAACCTTCAGCCCCGAGGGAACATGGCAGGGAGCGCGCCCGCGCCTGGAGGCGCTCCGGGAGCTGGGCGTCACCGTGATTGAATTGATGCCGGTCAGCGAATTTCCCGGCGCTTTTGGCTGGGGATACGATGGCGTCGCGTGGTTCGCGCCTTCGCACCTGTACGGCCTTCCAGACGATTTTCGAGCGTTTGTCGATCAGGCCCACCGGCTGGGAATCGGGGTGATCCTGGACGTCGTCTACAATCACCTGGGTCCAGACGGCAACTATCTGGATCGCTTCTCGCCGCACTACTTTTCGGCCCAGAACAACGAATGGGGCAGAGCCATGAACTTCGACGGCGCACACAGCGCCGCCGTCCGACGGCTGGTCACGGACAACGCGGCCTATTGGATCGATGAATTCCACCTCGATGGATTGCGCCTGGACGCGACCCAGAGCCTGATTGATCATTCGGCGGACCACATCATCGCCGCGCTCACCCGGCANNCGCTCCACCGCCTTGGGCGGAATGGGCCTGGATGCTCTGTGGAACGACGACTTTCACCACAGCGCCGTGGTGGCCCTGACCGGCCGGCGACAGGCGTACTACAGCGACTATCACGGCACCGCCAGCGAATGGCTGGCCGCCGCCAAGCACGGGTTCATCTTTCAAGGACAGCGTTCGACCTGGCAAGACCGGCGGCGGGGGCACTCGGCCCGTGGCCTGCCGGCATCCGCGTTCGTGGCGTTCCTGGAGAATCACGATCAGATCGCCAATTCGCTGTGGAGCACGCGCCTGTGGCAACAATCGAGCCCCGCATGCCACCGCGCGATGACTGCCCTCCTCCTGCTCGGCCCCTGGACACCGATGCTGTTTCAGGGGCAGGAATGGAATGCGTCGGCGCCGTTCCACTATTTCGCCGACCACACGCCGGAGCTGGCGAAAATGGTGCGCGCCGGCCGAATGCAGTTCATGTCCCAGTTCCCGGGGTGCGCTTCCGCTCCCGAACAGGAGCGGATGGCCGACCCCGCCTCGCCCGAGCTTCCAAGGGTGAGCCGTCTGTCGTGGGACGAGCGCGCCCTGCCCGTACACGCGCGGGCGCTCCGGCTTCACCACGACCTGTTGGCGTTGCGCCGTTCCGACGCCACCTTGAGCCTGCACGGTCCCACCGGGGTGGCCCTGGAAATCGCGGCCTTGACGCCGACATGCGCGCTCCTGCGCTACTTCGTCGACGGTCCCACCGCCGCGACGCAATCCCACGATCGGCTTTTGATCGTGAACATGGGCGCGGACATTCTGCTCGATAGTCCAACCGAGCCCCTGCTATCACCCCCGTCCGAACCGGGCCATTCCTGCTGGCGCATGGTGTGGTCGAGCGAGGACCCCCGCTACGGCGGGTGGGGGTGCGCCGAACCTGAAGCCGATACCGGCCGGTGGCGAATTCCCGGTTGCGCGACCGTGTTCCTCGCCCCGATGTCCCGGGTCTAAAGTCGGGTCGCTCGTCGGGACGCTTAGTCGCGCGAATCGCGCGAACGAGCGCGGCTGGCGCCCGCGTGCCCGACGATGAATCCGAGCGACAGTGCCACGGCTATCGCAACAACGGGGCGTGCGCGGATCCAGTGCCTGCAGCTCACCACCCCATCCACCCGCCGCCGCAGCTCGCCCATCGACGCGACCACGCGATGACGTCTGAGCACCACATTGGCCCTGAGCCGGTCGATCTCTCGATCGGCCGCACTCGAGGCGTCGGTCAGAACTGTCAATTCAGACACGGGACGACCTCGGGG
>PMNO01000538.1:0-3288 GCA_003161835.1 Myxococcales bacterium
CAAACGAGACCGCGCCTTGTCTTCGTCCATATGGCGCAGATTCTCGCGGGCGAAGCCCGCGTCGAACACGTCAAGGTTGGCTTCGTCGTTCAAATGGAATGAGCGATTGTCGAAGTTCGTGGAACCGACCGTGGTAAATAATTCGTCCACGACCATGATCTTACAGTGCATCATTGTTGGCTTGAATTCGTAAATTTCCACGCCCGCGTCCAGCAATGTTGCCCAGTGGTCTCGCGATGCCGCCCCCACGATCTTTGAATCTGTATGTACTCCTGGCACGATAATCTCAACGTGCACGCCCCGTTTACGGGCTTCTACCAACATGCGGACGGATAAGTCGTCAGGAACGAAGTACGCGTTTGCCATCTGGATGCTCTTCTCGGCCGCCGCAATCGAAAGGAGATACATCAACCGCACCGATTCAACTCCGTCGGTGGCGGAACTCTTGAAGACCTGGGCAACCTGAGATCCTGCATTCTCCAGGTGGGGAAAGTAGCCGTCGCCGTGCAGGACCAACGATCGTGTCTTTCTCCAATTGTCCATGAACACCCCTTGCATTTGAGCGACCGCTGGCCCCTCCAGACGGTAGTGTGCGTCTCGCCAATGATCAGGGTCCTGCGCGTTTCCGGACCACAGATCCGCGATACCCACGCCGCCCGTGAACCCCACGCGACCATCGACAACAAGGAGCTTGCGGTGCGTGCGGTTGTTGAGCCGGATCGCGTTGTACCAGCGAAGCGGATGATATCGCTCCACTTCCACCCCGGCTTCCTTCATCTCCGCAAGCAATCTGCCGTCCATCTTTCCCGAGCCGACCCAATCCAAGAGCACGTGTACCTTGACCCCCGCGCGGGCGCGTTCGCTGAGGGCCTCTGAGAAAGACCGACCCACCGTGCCCGACCAATAGATGTATGTCTCGAAGGTGATGGTCCTTGTGGCCTGGCGGATGGCATCCAGCATCGCGGGGAAGATCTGATCACCATTGGAGAGGAGGGACACCTTGTTGCCCTCGATCATGGGTGTCCCCAAAATTGCCGTCATCGAGCGACGAAACTGCGGATCAGACACCCCGTAAAGATGCGGAATGTCGTGCTCAACGTTCGTCTCTCCGGACGTCAGATTCAGGGCGATGAGCACGCTCAGCAGCGTCAAGAGTGTGGCGCCGACGACCCATTTGATTCGCACCTTCATCGTGACTCATGGGAGGGCATCAGCGATCTGGACGAGGTGCCTCTGCCCCCGGGGCCGAGTGCGGGATGTCCCCTTCTTTGATCTTCTTTTCCATGGCCGCGCGCGCCAGAGGTGTCGCGGGAACAGGAATGGCGTTGTCGTCGGCTACGACGCGCGTACCGTATTCGTTGGCATACACGCGCGTGAACTCGGCACCGAAAAGCACGATCTGCGACGAGTAGTAGACCCACACCAGCAGAACGGCCAGAGATCCTGCGGCTCCGAACGTCGAGGCAACACTGGCCTTCCCGATATAAAGAGAAATGCCGAACTTTCCCAGGTGGAAGAGCACGGATGTGACCAAGGCGCCAACCGCTACGTCTCGCCACGAAATCTTGACGTCGGGAAGAATCTTGAAAATGGCCGCCAAAACCAGGGCCACCAGGGCCAATGAGATCCCGTAGCTGAGCACGTACCCCATGAACACCCAGCCCGGGATGAATCCGCCGATCCAGGAGTCGAGCAATGCCACGGCAGCGCTCAGCACCAGCGAGACCAACAGCAGAAACCCGAATCCGAGGACAATCCCGAAAGAGAGCAGGCGGTCACGTATGATTCCCTTGAGGCCCCGTCCGGGTTTCGCGACAACCTTCCAGACCGTGTTCAGAGCATCCTGAAGCTCGATCATCACGCCCGTCGCGCCGACAATCAGGGTCGCAAATCCCACAACGGTGGCCACGATCCCACCGCCGCGATTGCTCGCCTTCTCGAGCATGGTTTGGATGACCTTTGCCGCATCCGGGCCGAGCAGCCCCGAGAGCTGGTCAACGATCTTGCCTTGCGCCGCGGCCGGTCCAAGCGCCAATCCTGCAACGGCGATCACCAGGAGAAGGACGGGAGCCAACGAAAAAATGGTGTAGTACGACAGAGACGCGCCGAGGCGCGGTGCATTGTCGTTGCTCCATTCCCGCGCTGACGCTTTTAGAAGGTGGACCGCATTCCGGAGGAATTTCATTGCAGTCTCGCGAACATCACGGTGTTCGTAACTTCGGTTCCCGGTCCCATACACGCCCCTCTTTGGCAGCTCTAATGAAGGCTGCCAGTGGCCAAGGGCTTGCGAGTGGCACCAGACCGGAATCGTGCACAATGCCCGCGCGTTCAAGTAGTGGGGCCGCCTGGGACACATGCCCGATCACTTTGAGGTGCGCAAAGGCATCCCGCACCCAGTCGATAGCGACAGCCTCGAGGGCCAAACCGGCCGCGCCAGCGGCCGAGAATGCCAAGACCACGGCGTCAAAAAGGATGGAGGGGGCCGCCGCGAGCGCGTGATCAACCGCGATCGGGTGGCCGCTGCTGTCCTTGGTCCCAAGCCTCTTCAGTGCCACGACCGAGATCTGACACTTTTCCTTTGACGCGGCGGCTCGGAGCGCGGCGATCAAAGCCGGCTCGACGCCGTCCGACACCAGCACGCCGACCTTCCGACCGTTAAAAGTCCTGGCTGCCTTGGCCAGCAGGCTCAGCGTGGGCGAAGATGGGAGTTCAATTGGGGCGCGCGCGGGACGGATCTTGTCCCCCCGCCCTTCCACGCCCAAAGCGCTCGCCACTCGCCCACACAGGGATTCGTCAACCACTTGTAGATGACCCAACATGCGTTGCCGAATGGCGCTGCTTTCGACCTTGCCAAGCTCGAACACAAATGCGCCNNCCGCTTCCGGGCGACTCCCGGGGACCCTGTGGATCAAGAGTATTGGGCTCATAGTTGACCCGGCCCTGCGGGACCTCGCCCTGCATGAAGCCATCGCGCTGAAAGTTGCGCATCGGACATTTGGGACGGTTGATCGGCAACTGGTGGAAGTTCGGGCCCCCCAGTCGGATCAGCTGGGTGTCCAGATAAGAAAACAAACGGCCCTGCAGGAGCGGATCGTTCGTGAAGTCGATTCCCGGGACCACATGTCCCGGATGAAAGGCGACCTGTTCGGTTTCCGCGAAGAAGTTGTCCGGGTTGCGATTGAGGACCATTTTTCCGATCGGCATGAGGGGGATGGTCTCTTCGGGAATCAACTTGGTTGGGTCTAGAACGTCAAACGGGAGGCGGTCGGCCGTCTTTTGGTCAAACGC
>PMNO01000538.1:3378-5424 GCA_003161835.1 Myxococcales bacterium
TCCCAAAAGGTGTCGTGCGCCGACGCCGCCTGGGGGAAGGCACGGTCAGGTTCCATCTTCACCGCATGAATTAGGTCCGGGAACTTGACGGCGTCCTGGATGAAGAACACCGGAATATTGTTCCCGACCAGGTCAAAATTTCCTTCTTCCGTATAGAACTTGACGGCGAATCCGCGCACGTCGCGAGGCGTGTCGCCCGAGCCTGCGCCACCGGCCACTGTTGAAAAACGCGCAAAGACCGGCGTCTTCTTTTTGGGCTCCTGCAGGAATGCCGCACGCGTCAGCTTCCCGAGGGGAGCATAGACTTGAAAATAGCCATGAGCGCCCGACCCTCGTGCATGCACAACCCGCTCGGGGATCCGCTCATGGTCGAAGTGGGTTATCTTTTCTCGAAGTACGAAGTCCTCGAGGAGAGCTGGACCCCGAGCACCTCCCCGTAGTGAGTTCTGAGCGTCGGCGATCGGCAGACCCTGATTTGTGGTCATCGCGTGGCTGGGGTCCGCGGCTATTTGGTGCGTTTCCCCTCCCCGGCCGCTTCCATCCTGTCTGCCGATCTTCGAACCCTTGCTTGATTTGATCGCCATTTTTGACCTAGATGGGCTCGAACTGGAGAATGGCAAGCGACATTCGCCGATGGTTCAACTCCCGGTAGCCGATCATTTGCGAGCAGCGTCAGCGTCTTGCGCTGTTCACCTAAAACATCTGGCCTGCCCCAACGTAGGCGCCTATGGGTCGGGCATCCGGTGACCAGGCGATGTCTGCACGAACCACGAAGGTCTTGCCCTCCTGCAAGCGTAGGCCGCCACCGGTTCCATACTTCAAGCCCCACCCCCTGCCGTCCAGCTCGGGATGCGACGCCCACTCCGCCCATGCACGCCCGGCATCGAAGAACGCAGCGGCCCCCAGTGTCATGCTTTTTTTGAAGAGGCGAAACTGAACCAACTGCGAGCGAATCTCGACGGTGCCGAAGACCTTGATCTTCCCGTAGTAGCGCTGCGCCGGAACGCCCCGTACGCCATTCTGGCCACCCAACGCGAAGGTATCGTCATAGCGCGCCAGCTCGTAGAACGGCGGGTGACCAAACTGCATGTCGGCCACCACGCGCGCCGCCAGGACCAGCCGATCGGGAATCGCCTTGACGTATAAACGCGAACTGAGGTTCAGCTGCTGATACGCGTACGGTAGGGTGTCGCCACCCAGCGCAGGGCTGACGCGGAATCGGACCTGATGCACCTGCCCTTGTTCGGGCACGGTTTCGCTATCGCGTGAATCCCAAAGGGCCAACCCTTCAAGCAACAGAACCCCGTGGCGCGACGCCCCTCCCAGAAGGGCCCGTATGGTCGGATCTCCGGCTGCCATTTCTTGGGCCAGCGTGCTGGCCGGATTGATGGTCAGCCAGTTCTGGGTGTACGAGGCGCCGACCCCCCCGTGAAGCCGCTCCCAGAACCGGTACCGCACGCGTAGCCAAAGGGTCGGATGCGTGCGGCCGTAGAAATCCCGCTCCGGCACGTCCGGGGACGGTGCCAACGAAGCGTTGCCGAGTCCGTAATATCGTTGCGTGGTCTCCTTTGTGTAGGACGGTCGGATTTCGAAACGCAACCGCTTGTTTGCCAAATTGGGAACCGTCCATTGCAGCGAATAGTCCTGGTACGGATTGATGAAGCGGCTCTCCTGTCGTTTGACGCTGATGAAACCGGCTGCCTCGACCGCCCAACGATAGGGCTGAATATCGGGGGCGACTCCCGCAACCGTACCCAAGACCCCGGCTCCCAGCCCCACGTCGGTATCGCCCCCCACCAGAGGAACGAAGCCAACTTCAGTCCGGCGGACAGGGCGCGGAGGGGCGGATGTGCTCTGCGCCCACCCAGCTCGGGCATCCACCACCATTACACTGCAGACCGTCAACACACGCCAGGTCGTCAACCAATTGGTTGCCCGTGGCGTTCGGCATGCATTCCGTCTCCTCTTCAATGTCACGCCCCCAGTGCGACGACGGCGAGAACACCAAGCGGGACGGTGAAGGTCGTCTTCAGTGTGACCTGATAT
>PMNO01000538.1:5566-11579 GCA_003161835.1 Myxococcales bacterium
GGCTTCACGAGATGAACGTCGAAACCAGCCGCCCGACTCTGCGCGATGTCCTGCTCCCGCCCGTAGCCGGTGAGCGCAATGAGACGCGGGCGATGGCCTGCTTGTTGTTCGCTCACGCGGCGCGCGACCTCGAAACCATCCATGACAGGGAGGCCGAGATCCAGAATCGCAGCGTCCGCAGGGAATATCAGCAAACGGCGCAGCGCTTCAGGTCCGTCCTGGGCCACCTCAACCTCATGGCCCAATGCGCTGAGGAACTCCGCGACCATTTCCCGGGCGTCCTCATTGTCATCGACCACGAGGATGCGCCTTCCTCCCTGCACCACTCGCGGCGGCGCTTCCGGCCTTTCCCGCGGCGGCGGCTCGACAGCCGCGAGCGCGGGGATGCGGACCACGAACTCACTGCCGCGCCCAGGCCCTTGGCTGGCCGCGGTCACGGTGCCGCCATGAAGGGTGATGAAGCTCTTCACCAGGGCGAGACCCAGCCCAAGCCCGCCCTTGGAACGCGCGAGCGTCTGCCTGCCTTGCACGAAGAGATCGAAGACATGAGGAAGGAGGTCGGAGCCGATCCCTTCTCCGTCATCCCGAACGCGAATGACGGCCTGTCCGCTCTCCCGCGTGGCGCTGAGCCATATGTGGCCTCCCGGGGGCGTGAACTTCGCGGCGTTGGCCAAGAGATTGGCGACGACCTGAGCGAGCCGAAGCGGGTCCGCACTCATGGCCAGGCCGGCCGGCGGCACCGACACCTCCAAGTGCTGCTCGCGTTGCTCGACAAGAGGGCTGGCCATCTCCACAGCCTTGGATAGAACATCCGGCAGCTGGATCGGAACGCGGGAAATCGAAACCAGTCCTCGCGCCACACGAGAAACGTCCAACAAGTCGTCCACCAGCTTGCTGATGTGCGAGACTTGGCGCTCGATGACCTCGCGCTCGCGGACAGAGCGCTCGTCGCCCCGCAGCTTCAACAGCTGAACGGCCGTGCTAATCGGCGCCAACGGATTTCGCAGCTCGTGGCCGAGCATCGCCAGGAACTCGTCCTTGGAGCGACTGGCGGATTCCGCGTTGGCCCGCGCGGCCCGCTCCGCCGCGTACAGCTTGGCCCTTTCGAGTGCCTGAGAGCACAGGTCAGCCATGGTCAACAGGACGGCGCGATCCCCGTCATCGAAGCTGCGCTGATGATCGAAACGAACACCGAGCATTCCCACGAGCACACCGTGCGCCACGAGAGGCAGAGCCACGGAGGCCTCGAAGTCACCGGCTTTGATGGCGTCCCGGAGCGCCGGATACTCTCTACACGAGGCCTCGAAGCTTTCGTAGAAGACAGCCGATCGCCCCCGCGCGGCGTCGGTGAGTGGTGTGTGTGCGTCGGAGGGAATGGCGCGATAGCTCGCGGTCGATGCGTCCGGGTGGCCTCGCTGGCCCAGCAACTCGAACTCGCGTCCGTCATCCGTCAGCAAGTAGAGCGCACCGCCGGCTGCGCCCAGGGCGTCCAGACACTCCCGCAGGATGACCGTTGAGACGTCCTCCGGGGTCACGGCCTCCGAAAGAGCCGCGGTCGTGCCTTGAAAACGTCGAAGCCTATCCTCGCTCGCGCGCACACGCTGCTCGGCCTCCTGCGCCGCTTCGCGCGCCGCGCGTTCCGCGATGAGCCTGCGTTCATTCTCCTCTGCCTGCCGGCGTTCGGTCAGATCGCGCGTGACCTTGGCGAAGCCCCGGATCTCGCCGGCTGCATCCCGAAGGACGGTGAGCGATCCGAGTGCCCAAAAGCGTGAGCCGTCCTTGCGAACCCGCCAACCGGTCACTTCGCGGCTCCCTTTTTCGATTGCCTCTCCCATCAGCTCCCCGGGTAAACCGGCGCCGCGATCTTCAGGCGTGAAGAAGATCTCGTAGGGCTGCCCCATGATTTCACGGGCATCCCAGCCCTTGATGCGGGCGGCACCGGCATTCCAGCTGGAGACGCGACCCTTCTCATCGAGCATGAAGATGGCATGGTCGCGCACTCCATTGACCAGGAGCTGAAAGCGCTCCTCGCTGACCCTCAAGGCCTCCATCGCGCGGTCGAGCTCGACTCGGTCACGCACCGTCATCACGAAGATCGGTGTTCCATGCCGGTGAACCGATCCAAAGCACCACTCGATCTGGCGCTCGAGACCATTGCGCATCAGCCCCGGCAGCTCGACGTGCATCAAATCGGACGTCGCCGTCATCGGGGGCGCGTCCGGTTGCCTCAGCCTCTCCGGAATCAGCACGTCGGTCGAACGTCCGTGGAGCTCGCCCCGCTGATGGCCAAACACGGCCTCCGCCCTCGCGTTCGCGTAGATAATATGGCGGGCAGGGTCGAAAGCCACCAGAGCTTCAGGGACGGCTTCGAGAACATCCTCGAGTTGACCAGGCCTGGCCTCGACCTCTGCTAGCACTGCACGAAGTGTGTGTTGGATCCTGTGCAGGAACATCGGTGCACCGTCCAGACTGGTGTTGTCGTCACTCACTATCTACCTCCGATGAGCGTGCTGGCCGCTTGTTGACTTGGGTGAGAAATGGGCCTTGAACCCATTGACCTCGATACAATAGAGCCGGAAACCCGTCCAACCACTGGCGGCCAATCGCCGAATCGTTACGAATCGCGACCAACGTTACGCCGCGCAGACCGGCCGCGGGGAGCGATCTCACCTATGGCTGAGCTTCGCGCGCTTGGCCCTCGTGGCACGGGGGTTGCTGAACTGGGGCGCCATGAAAACAAAACAAGTCGAAGAGCTCGTGTTGCAATCCTTGGAGCATGAGCAGGGTGGCGTGAAGGTCTATTCGACCGCTCTCACGTGTGTCGTCAACGACGAGCTGAAGAAGGAGTGGGCGACATATCTCGAGCAAACCCGAACCCATGTGACCGCGCTGGAGTCGGTGTGCGGGGCGATGGGGATCGACGCCAAGCGGGAGACCCCCGGGCGCCTGGTCGTGCGTCACGTCGGGGCCGCATTGGTCGAGGCGATGAAGCTGGCCAAGTCGGGCGGAGATCCCGCCGCCGCCGAACTGGTCGCGTGCGAGGTTGTCGTTCTCGCCGAGACCAAGGATCACGCGGATTGGGAGTTGCTGGGGAAGTGCGCCGAGCACCTGTCGGGCCCGCAGGCCAAGGCCCTGAAGAGCGCGTACGAGGAGATCGAGGATCAAGAGGACGAGCACCTGTATCACACAAAGGGATGGTGTCGTGAACTCTGGCTCCAGTCGCTCGGCATGAAAGCGATGCTGCCCCCTCCCGAGGAGCGGAAGCACGTCAAGACGGCCATCGGCGCCGCCCGCGCCGAGCAGGAAGCCGACCGGTCGCGGTAGTGCGCCGTAAATCGACCACGGCCGGCGACGCGCTTCAGCGACCGACGAGCGCGGCCACCGTCGAGACCAGGAGGTCGGGATCGACGGGTTTGGCGGCGTGCTCCTGGAAGCCTGCGCTCGTGGCCCGCTGCCGGTCCTCCGCGCGCGCGTAGGCCGTGAGGGCGAGCGCGGGGATCTTCCTCAGCGCGAAGGGCGCCTCGACGCGCAGGCGCTGGAGAAACGTGTAGCCGTCCTCGATGGGCATCCCGACGTCCGAGACGACGACCGAGATCGCGGTCGTCGCGACGACCGCCAGGGCCTCGGCCACGGACGCAGCCGGTGTCACGAGGGCCCCCGCCTCTCGCAGGACCGTCGCGAGCAATTCGCGCGCGTCCTCCTCGTCGTCGACGACCAACACGTGGACGCCCGCGAGGGCGTCGGCCGGTGCGGCGCGAGGCGGCGCGAGCTTCGCGCTCGGGGCCAACGCCTCGGGCGTAGCGGCGCGGGGCGCCACGGCGGCGATGGGCAGCACGACCTCGAAGACAGCACCGCGGCCTTCGCCGGCGCTGCGCGCGCTCACAGTCCCGCCATGCAGCTCGACCAGGTGGCGGACGATGGCCAGGCCCAGGCCGAGCCCGCCATGCCGCTTCGTCGTCGACGCGTCCCCCTGCCGGAAGCGATCGAACACGTACGGCAACAGCTCGGCCGCGATGCCCTTGCCTGTGTCCTCGACACGAATCGATACGGACGCGCCGTTCTTCGTCGCGGCAGCGATGCGTACTTCGCCCCCCGCCGGCGTGAACTTCACCGCGTTCGATAGCAGGTTCCAGACGATCTGCTGCAGCCGATCCTCGTCGGCCACGAACGCAACGGTCGTGTCCGCGAGATCGAGCGCGAGGCCTATGCCTTTCGCCGCGGCCGCGGGCCGAACCGACTCGACGGCGTTCTTGATGACGTTGGCGAGCTGAACGCGCCGGAGCTCGAGCAGGACCTTGCCCGAGATGATCCGCGAAACGTCGAGCATATCGTCGATGAGTTTGGCCTGCGCCCGGGCGTTCTTCTCGATGATGAGGAGGCCCTTCTCGAGCCGCTCCGGATCGCGGCTCGTGCCGAGCAGGCGTGACCAGCCGAGCATGGCGTTCAAGGGGTTGCGGAGCTCGTGCGAGACCGTCGCGAGGAACTCATCCTTGGCGCGGCTGGCCGCCTCCGCCGCCTTGCGTAACTCCGACTCGTGGATGCGCGCCGCCACCTTGTTCGTGACGTCGTGGATGATGGCCAGGATGCCGGTGACGTGCCCCGCGACGTCCCGGTAGGGGTGATAGCCGACGTCGATGTAGCGCTCGACGGCAGCCCCGGATGGATCGAGGAGGCGCAGGAACGCCTCCTGCAGCGCCACGGGCTCGCCGGTCTCGTAGACGCGATCGAGGAAGGGCCGGTAGTAGCCGGCCTCCTCTTCCGTGAAGGCCTCGGCCAGCGTCTGACCCTGCACGTCGCGCGCGACCAACGCTCGGTATGGCTCATTGACGAGTGTGAAGCGGTGCTCGGGCCCCTTGAGCAGTGCCATGGGCAACGGCGCCTGCATGAAGACCCCCTGGAGCTCCTGCCGCGCCAGCTCCGCGTCGAGCTTCGCCATCTCGAGCTGCCTGCGGCCGGCCACCTCCCCCGTCGTCTCGGTGGCGACGACGAGCACGCCGGCGATCTCGCCGCCGTCGCCGAAGAGCGGCGAGTAGCTGTAATTCCACCAGGCGTCCTCGAGGCGCCCCCTCCGCACGATGGGGATGAGCATCTCCTCGAAGAGCACAGCCTTGCCCAGGCTCACGACGTCCGCGAGCAGGCCGCCCACGACGGGCCAGGCATCGCTCCAGCAGTCCCGCGCGGGCTGGCCCATGGCGGCGGGATGCTTCTCGCCGAGGAGCGGGATGAACCCGTCGTTGTAGATGTTGATGAGCTCAGGACCCCAGAAGAGGCACGTCGCCTGGTGCGTGCCCAGCGTGGCTCGCACGACCGCCTGCAATGACAGCGGCCACTGCGCGATGGGGCCGAGCGGGTTGCGCGACCAATCCATGGCGCGCAGCACGTCCCCCGCTGCGCCCCCGCCGCGAAGCGAGTCCAGCTCCGCGCCGCTCACCGACTCACTCCACCAAGTCGGCGTGTCGAAGTTGCTCGTCGGCCTGTCAAGCAAGCACTATGTCATGCGGTCGCGTCCGAACGGATCGCCCGCGATTGCCTCCGTGTGAACGGCGCACACCCATTGCCCGTCGAGCCGCACCCAGGTCGAGGAGTCCGCCGCGTCGAACGTGACGACCTTCCCGTCCACGGTCAGCTCCTCGTGGACTTTGTACGCGATCACGGCCACGTCGTCCGTGAGGGCGCGCACGACGGGGTCAAGGAGCGTGAACCGGTCCAGCTTCCATTTGGCGCTGTCGAGCAGCTTGCCCATCGTCTTCCGATCCACCTGGCCGACCCCCTGCGCGCCCGTGACGATGCAGGGATCGGCGCTCAGCCGCGTGGCCGTCTTGGAATCGCCGTTCTGCATGGCACGCCAATACTGATTCTCCAGTTCGAGAAGCTCCTTCTCCAGCGATCCTGATCTGGTGTTCATCGTGTCCTCCTTGTCACGATATGGGTTCGGACGGCGCCCTGACAAGGGGTGGCGACCCAGGCGACAGGTCGGCTGGACGGGGTTCCGAGCGCGACGGGGGATCGCCAC
>PMNO01000541.1 GCA_003161835.1 Myxococcales bacterium
CAGAAGATGCCGTTCATGAAGGACGCCGACTGGGGGCGCACGTCGCTTCCGGTCCAGCTTCGATTCGCCCACACGCGAGGATGACCTTGGATCTCAGCTACGGAAGCACGCTGTTCACAGTTTTGGCGGCGCTCGTGAAAATCCTGGCGCTGCTGTTGGGCTTCGGCATGGGCCTGGCATCCATCCTGACCTGGATGGAACGCCGCCAGTCGGCCATGATGCAGGACCGATTGGGGCCGAACCGCGCGAACATCGGACCGTTTCGGGCCTGGGGGATCACGCACTTCCTGGCCGACGCGCTGAAGTTTCTGTTCAAGGAAGATTTCGTTCCGCCTCTGGCCCACAAGTTCTTCTTCATGTGGGCGCCCGTGATGGCCATGGCCCCGGCCCTGATAGTCGCCGCGATCATTCCGTTCGGGGCGCCCTTGTGCTGGGGTCACGCGATGGAGCCCCAGTCCGCCCTGTGCGAGACGCCGGTGCTGGGTCAGATCGCCCGCCTGGATGTGGGGATCCTATTTTACTTCGCGTTGTCGTCGCTATCCGTCTACGGCGCCACGCTGGCGGGGTGGGCGTCCCACAACAAGTGGGCGATGATGGGCGGCCTCCGCGCCAGCTCGCAGATGATGTCGTACGAGGTCACCATGGGCATGGCGGTGCTGGGATCATTCCTGGTCTACGGCACCCTCGAGCCCGGAGCGATGGTCCTGCATCAACAGGACAGCCTGTGGCACTGGGGTATCTTCACCCAGCCCCTCGGATTCTTGCTGTTCCTGACCGCGGCGATCGCCGAAACCAAGCGCACCCCGTTCGATATTCCGGAAGGCGAGCCCGAGATCATCGGATATTTCGTGGAGTACTCGGGGCTGCGATTCGGGATGTTCTTCCTGGGCGAGTTCCTGGAGATCGTGTTCTCGAGCGCCCTCATGATCACGATCTTCTTCGGCGGGTGGAGCCTGCCCGGCGTGCACGACTTCTTCGTCGCGCACCAGTTGCCCAATCTGGTCTATTTCCTGGTGACCGTCGGAATCTGGTCGGCCAAGGTGTTCGTCTTCGCCGCGTTCCAGTTGCTGATTCGGTGGTCCCTGCCCCGCTTCCGCTCCGATCAGCTCATGCAACTCGGCTGGCAACGCTTGTTGCCGATTTCCATCGCAAACGTCGTCGCCACCGCGCTCGTGGTGCTATGGCTGAATACGAAATAGCAATCGCCGCGATTGGCAAGCAGCACTAAGAGGACACCCGCCATGGCCATCGGAGTCAAAGTCGTCACCCGCCCCGGAAGCTTCGCGCAGCAGATGTACCTGCCCGCGATCGCCGAGGGCATGGGTGTCACGTTCAGACATTTCGTGAAGAATTTTTTCGGGAATCTGGTGGGTCTGCGCAAGCACACCGACATCCAGACCCTGCAATATCCCGAGGAGAAGAAGGCCTACCCCGCCCGCCACCGCGGCCTTCATCGCCTGATGGTGCGGGACGACGGTCAGACTCGTTGCGTGGCCTGCATGATGTGCCCGACGGTGTGTCCCGCCCACTGCATCACGATCGTTCCGGAGGAGGCGCCCGACGGCACCATCGAAAAGCGCCCCCGCATCTTCGAAATCGATGAGCTTCGTTGCGTCGTTTGCGGCCTGTGCGCGGAGGCTTGCCCGTGCGACGCCATTCGGATGGATACGCTCGACCACGCCAAACCCGTGTACCGCCGCGTGGATGCGATCTTGGACCGCGAGGAGCTCCTGTCGCGATCGTTGCCGTCAGCCGCTGTTCAAGGCGGGGTGGGTGCCTTTTGGCGCGAGAAGCTGACGGGCGCGCCCCAGAGCCCTCCGGGGGGAGCCGTTGAGCCGCCTGGCCCCCCCGCGGGACCTACCCCGATCACAAGCTCGTAACAACGATTCATCAGCCGGCCCGGAGTTGACCCAGATGCCCATGACCACCACCGCAAGCGGNNTGGCTGTGGACCGACGGCGCCAAGGGCAAGAAATTCGACAGTTCACTCGACCACGGCAGTCCCTTTTCCTTTGCTCTGGGCGGCGGACAAGTCATCCGCGGCTGGGACGAGGGCGTGGCGGGCATGAAGATCGGCGGCAAACGCACGCTGCTGATTTCTCCGGACCTGGGATACGGCACCCGCGGCGCGGGCGGGGTGATCCCGGCCAACGCGACCCTCGTGTTCGACGTCGAGTTGCTGGACCTCCGATAGAACGGAGTGCGACAGCACCGATTTACGATTTGACCTTGACCACGGGCGCGTAGGTGGTCATTGTGAGTTCGGACCTTCTGCGCGGTTCGATACGAGGAGAGATTTTTTTCCCTACAAGAACGAATCAGGGAGCTGCCCCTGGCCGATGGATGTGCACGCCCGCGAGTCGGGAAGCCCGATGCGGCTAATTGTGGTTCCCACCTTACGAAAGTAGGGGCCAAGAACTCTCTTCAACCGGCCGAGGTGGAAGGTTCATTCACTCTCTTCCGAGCGATGCCCCGGGGCACGCGCAACGACCTGTCACCTCTTTGGAAAGGTGACGACCACGACCCCGTAGGCCGGCACGCCGACGGCCACCGAGGAGCCCGTCGCGGATGAGAAAATGGGCTGAGCCGGGCTGACCGCTCCATCCACGTTCATGGCCAGGGGGCCGTAGGAGTATCGGCTCCCCGCGCAGGCCAACGCCGTGGTTCCACCGGTGATGTTCACCGTGACGTTTGCCGCCCCCGTCGGGCTCGTGTTCGTCAACATCACGTTGAGCCCCCCATCCGGACGCAGGGCCGCGTGGGCCAGCAGGGTCGGGACGGTCGAGGCCGTGGGCATCATGGTGTCGCCGCCGGCCGCCAGATAGTGGGCCATGAGTTGGCCGTGATAGGCAAAGCCCGGCGTGTCGGGAGCGGGATCGGGCATCAGGTACTGGTTGTCGTGTAGCTGCGCCCAGTGCACCGCCAGCGCGCCCTGCTCCATGAAGGTCGCGTAGGACTCCGCGGCGAAGATACCGCCGACCTGGGTCTGGCTAGGCATCGCGGGGGGCGCGGGATGCCAGGTGGTCCCAATGATGGCCGCCGTCCCGTACAAGGTGTTAGGTCCCCATTCGGTGACCGCGATCGGCATCGTCGCCCCGCGCGCGCCACAACTNNGCGAAATCCATGGCCGCGCACCCCACCCCCAGGACCCCGCTGTCGAATCCCGTGTACGAGGTGTCTGGCCAATTGACGACGCCGCCGAACTGGATGCTACTGTCCACCGCCTTCATCGCCGCCGCGAAGGCCACCACCCCCGCGCCGTAGGTCGCCGGCGACAGGTTGACATTGTTCAAGCGTGCGGTGCCGTTGGTGCCGTTGTAGGGCGCATGCATGTCCGGCTCCCAACCCGCCGATGTGGCCGAGCCGTTGTAGTACCCGTTCCCGTACAGCTCGTTGCCGAGTTCCCAGTACTTAATTCCTACAGGCGCCGGGTGATTGATGCGCAGGAAGTTCTTGCCGTCATCCACCGCCAACGGCTTGGCCGCGCGCAGGCTGGCCCAGGTGCCAACGGTCTTCCAGTCGACAGGCGGCGTGGAATGATCGGGCCCGATCACTTTGGTGTCCGTCGGGCTGCCATTGGCGTACGCCACCCAGGCTGCTGCTTCCTGTGGCTGCCCCGGCCCGGTGCCGGCGGAGTTCATGCCATAATTCACCGTAATCAGAGCGTTGGCGCCGAGTCGCTGCAGAAGGGAAACGAAGCTGCCAAAGTCGGCGGTGGGGTCGACATAGATCACGTTGCTGCCCGCACCCGCGGCCGGNNCGGCCTTCAACAGACTTTCGGTCGTCGGCGCAGTCGTGAGCATCCCGTCATAAACGGCCGTGTGAATACCCATCAGGTCGGGACCCACTTTTGCCAGAGGCGTCCCGCCCAAATTCACGGTCACGGTGGCCGCGGTGCCCGTTGTGATGGCGATCGGGGGCATGCACGCGATCGCGCCGCCGGTTCCCGGGGCACCGCCGCTGCCTGGCGTGCCTGAACCTCCAGCACCGACCGCGCCGCCTGCCCCTCCCGTTGCGACGGAAACTCCACCGACGCCGCCGGCTGAACCACCGGTGCTGGTTCCGGCACCGCCGAGCCCCGGCGTCGCGCCACCGCTACCCGACATCGCGTCGCCTCCCATGCCGGTTCCCGCTCCTCCGGCGCCGAGTGTGGCGCCCCCGGTGCCGGTTCCCGAGCCGCCGGTCCCGGCCACCGCGCCGCCCGTTCCGGACGCGGCTCCGCCGCTGCCCGGCGAGGCGCCTCCGCTACCCCCACTCACGGGGCCGCCACCCTTACCACCCGATCCGCCGGCGGGCGCGGAAGCGGTGTTCGACGAGCATCCCGCCCCCCACGCCAGCGCGCCCCACAGAGCCAGCGCGACGCTGTTCTTCGTTCGATTTGGCATTGCCAGCCGATACTTACCACAGTTCGTTGAACTGGGGCGCTGGCCCAAACCCGAGGTTGCTACGCGACCTAGCTCAGCGTGGCGAAGCGGCGCGGGTCAGCGTCACGTGACCATCAGCTCGACAACGTAGTCGTGGTCGACCCCCGACATCGGAGCATGGGTCGCGTCCGCGATAAAGCGGAGCGTCGTTTCTCGATCCAGCTCAACGAGAAAGGGAGCTTCTTCGGCCGACGGTCGCCCGCAATAGCCGTGGGGCCCGATCAATATTGGAAAGCGGAGGGTCTTGTCGCGTGGGGCGACAACTTCTGGAGATGCCGCTTCGGATGACGCCCCCGCCGGCGCGGAATTCGCCTCGAGCGCGCCTTCGACTGATCCCTGATCAAGGGGCGCTTGTGTTTCNNGCCCCGCCTGTCTCGTCAGCCGGCTCCGTCCCCACCGCCCAATCCACCTGCGCCAGCCGCGCCAACGTTGCCTCCCGTACTAACGGCCCCACCGCTACCCACCGCGCCACCCACGGATCCCGCGGACCCGCCTTTACCTGCGCTTCCCCCTGCGGCTCCGGACGCACCACCGCGCCCCCCAGCGCCGCCGGCCCCGCCACGGCCCCCGCCGCCGCCCGCCCCGCCCGTTGCGCCGGCGCCTGCAGGGCCACATCCAGCCGGCGGACCCACCAGTTTGTTGCAGGCCCAAGCCGGGTCCGGCGGGTCCCCGGTGAGTGTCTTCAGGAATTCCACGAGATCGTCCATCTCGCTATCGCTGAGTAGCAGGGGGCGAATTCTCGGCGACTTCGTACCCACGAAGGTGCCGGGGGAACCGCCGCCGTTGTTGTAGTGCCAGACCACATCACGCAGGGTCTTGAATTCGCCATTGTGAAAGTATGGTCCGGTCTCCGCGACGTTGATCAACTGCGGCGTGCGAAACGCGCCTTCCATGCCGGGATCGAAATTCCCGACGACCGCACCGGTGGTGGGATCGAGACTCGCGCAAAGGCCAATCTCGGTGTTGGCGTCGACGCACACCTGGTAACGCGGGTCACCAGGATCGCCCAGGTCCCCGGGCTTGTCCGGGTTCGGGTCGCGGGGAGCCTTGAACTGCGTCGCGCAGATGGCGGGAACTGCCTCAGCGGTGCGACCACCCGGCACGCACAGCTTCTGATCGAGGTCGACCAATCTCTGCATTCCCCCATCGGGATCGGCGCTGAACTGTCCGGCCGCGGTGAGCACCGGAATCTGATCCATCACAGGATCCATGCGAATCAGATTCTTGTTCGTCCTCAAGACCGCGAGGCCTGTGTTCAAGAGTCCCGGCAACGCGCCAGCCCGACCCCGGTCGGGAGTGGCCGCGACGGTGGAGCCCGGGAAGGAGGCGGCGGCCGTTGGAACGCCCACGTTGTGAAACTGGTTGTCGCTCAGCAGCGGACCGTTGTGACAATCGATGCACGACGCCTTTCCGATGAACAGCTTCAAGCCATTTTTCGCCCGCGGGCTGAATGACGCCTCGCTGCGGTCGGTGCCCTTGACGTAGCGCTCGAAAATCGAGTTTCGCGTGACGAGCTTTCGCGGATAGGTGTCCCAGACCTTGCCCAGGTTGGCCCGCATCTGCGTGATCTGCCACTGGTCGGCCTTGGTCATTTTTTCGAACGGACCGTCGGCGACCGCTGCGTTCGCTTTCGCGCCACCGGTCAGGGGAAAGCGCGCGGCGTCGGGCGCCATCGGGTCGAGCGCGGGATCGAGCGGTGAGTCTGGAAAGACCGCGTTGTATTCGTCGCGGTACTTCCGGTAGAGGAAGTGCGCTTGCGCCAAGGGCGTCGCGGAGGTGGCCCAGACACCCGCGCCATGCGAGCTCAGTTGATCGTGCGTGCCCGCCCAGAAGGTCCACTCATACCAGCCCACGTTGACCATGGTCGGCGAGTTGTGTCCCAACCAGTTGCGCCCATGCGACAAAGGATAGGGGCGCGAATCGGTGAAGTACTTGTTGTCGTGGCAGGTCACGCAGCCCACCTTGCCCACGTCCCCCACATTGCCCGAGGGGCCGGCCACGGTAATCGCCTCCGCCAGCTCCTTTTCATAGAACAGCTTTTGCCCGAGGCGCGCGATGTCGTCGTCTTGATCTCGAAGATTCGCGGGATTCCGCGGCATGTCGACCGCCAACGGCTCGATCAACTTCACCCGTTTCCATTCCTCGGGGGTGAAGCCGTCCGTATCATTGCCGCATCCGCTGGCGATGACGACGACCGCACTGACACCCAGTCCAGCAAGACGCAAACCTCGGAACCACTTTTGATCACGCATGGGATAACACTCCATTCAGTCGCATTCTCAGGCCTCCGAGTCGACGGGTTTGTTGGCGGACTTGAGCCGGCCCGGCTGCCTGGAGGTGAGCGTGCCCGCGACACCCGAGCCCTGTACAGGCGGCCCGGGGTTGGCGCGCCCAGCTAGAGGGCGCCCAGGAAGGCCTCCAGGTCGCGTTTCTGGTGATGGCTCAATCCGATCGAGAAACGATTGTCAAAGTACTTGATGACCTGCCTGATGTTGTTCGCCTGACCATCGTGGAAATAAGGCGCCCGAGCGGCCAACCCACGCAGCGGAGGGGCACGAAAGGCTCCCAC
>PMNO01000251.1:0-143 GCA_003161835.1 Myxococcales bacterium
TCCAACGCGGTGAACCTGACCGATGGCCTGGACGGCCTGGCCATCGGCCCGGTCATCATCTGTTCATTCACCTTTCTGCTGCTGGCGTACGCCGCGGGCACCACCTTGCGCAATTTCAATATCGCCGAGTACCTGGGCATGGC
>PMNO01000251.1:202-4503 GCA_003161835.1 Myxococcales bacterium
GCGGGCATCGGTTTCTTGTGGTTCAACACCCACCCTGCCCAGGTCTTCATGGGGGATGTGGGCGCGCTGGCGCTGGGTGGCGCGCTGGGATTCGTGGCGCTGGCCATCAAGACGGAGCTGTCGTTGCCCATCATCGGCGGGGTCTTCGTGCTGGAGGCGGTGAGTGACATCATCCAGGTGGGGTACTACAAGCGGACCAAGAANNCGAATAGTGGTGCGTTTTTGGATCGTATCCTTCGCTTGCGCCATCCTGGGACTGATCCTGACCTTGAAGGTCAGGTGAATCCCACCCGTGATCGAACTCAAAGACAAGAACGTCCTGGTTGTCGGGCTCGGTCGCTCCGGGCTGGCGGCGGCGCGCATTGCCTCCGAGCGGGGCGCGCGGGTTACGGTCACCGACAAACGGGACGCGGCGGCGCTGGCGGGCACCCTCGGCCAGTTGCCCCCGGGCGTGGGCCAGGAGCTGGGCGGACACCAGCTCGCGACGTTCGTGGCCGCGGATCTGATCGTGCTGTCCCCGGGAGTGCCGCGGCTGCCTGAGCTGGACGCCGCGGCAAGGGCGGGGGTGCCGATCACCGGGGAGATGGAGTTTGCGTCGCGGTTCATCAGTGGAACCACGGTGGCGATCACCGGCACGAACGGGAAATCGACCACGACCACCTTGTGCGGGGCCATAGTCAAGGCCAGCGGCTATCCCACCTTTGTCGGGGGAAATCTGGGGGATCCTCTGGGCGAAGCGGTTGGAACGCGCGCCGCCGAGCCGGGCGGCATCCTGGTCGTCGAAGCGTCGAGCTTTCAGCTGGAGACCGTGGAACACTTTCACCCGCGCATCGCGGTGCTGTTGAACGTGACGCCCGATCATCTGGATCGCTATCCCGACTTCGACGCGTACGCGGCGGCCAAGGCCAAGATCTTCGCGCGCCAAAGTGGGTCCGATTTCGCGGTCGTCAACGCGGACGATGCCGTGGCCCGTCGTTGCGTGGAAGGCGCGGCTGCCCGCCAGATCCTCTTCTCGACGGCGCACAAACGCCAGGAGGGCGGCTGGCTGGAACCCGACGCGTTGTGCATCCGGCTGCCGGGTGGTGACGTCGAGCGATACCCGACCAACAACCCGTCGCTGGTCGGCCGCCACAACCACGAGAACGCGTTGGCGGCATTGTTGGCGGGCCGGTTGGCGGGCGCGACCCCGTCGGAAGCACGCCGATCGCTGCTGGAATTTCGCGCGCTCGCCCATCGCATGGAGCTGGTCGCGGAGGCGCGGGGCGTCGAATACTACGACGATTCGAAGGGGACCAACGTCGGCGCGGTCACCGCGGCGCTGTCGGGTTTTCCGCGGCCGGTCGTGTTGATCGCGGGCGGCCGGGACAAGGGCGGTGACTACGCTCCGCTGGCCGAGGTGTTCGGTCGCGTTGGACGCGCGGTGGTGCTGATAGGCGAGGCCGCCGATCGCATCGCCGCCTCGTTTCGGACCGTGGTCGCCGAGGAGAGGATCCTGCGCGCACCCACCCTCGAGATGGCCGTCGAGAGAGCGGCCGCGGTCGCTGTCCGCGGGGATGCGGTGGTGTTGTCGCCGGCGTGCTCCAGCTTCGACATGTTTCGCGACTACGCCCACCGCGCCGAGGTGTTTCGCGCCGCCGTGCGCGCCGTGGTCGGTGACGAGGCGATGCAATGAAGGCGCGGGCGCGCGGGTTGCAAATGCCGATACCCAAGCCCGTATCGTCGGCGGCCGGGCACTGGCCGGCCACGGACCGGGTGCGCGCCCTCGTCGGCCAGGTCTGGGCGGCCGTGCGCGGGCTATTCGCTTCCGCCTCCGAGCCCACGCGTTCCGGGGTCGGCGGCATGATTCGCCCGAGCGAGGTGGGAATCGATCGCGTTCTGTGCGGCGCGGTGTTGATCCTGGCGGCGTTCGGGAGCGTGATGATCTTCTCGGCGGGCGCGGTGTTCGCCGCGAGGAGGTACGGGGATCCGTTCTACTTTCTGAAGCGGGAGCTGATCTACGCGCTGCTGGGGCTGATCGCGTTCACCATCGCCCTGCGGGTGGACTACAGCGTGTACCGGCGGCTCGCCTATCCTCTGCTGTTTGCCAGTCTGTTATCCCTCGCGGCGGTCTTGAAGGTGGGATCGCGCGCGGGGGGCGCGATCCGGTGGTTCCGTCTGGGGCCGCTCTCGTTTCAGCCCGGGGAGCTGGCCAAGTTCGCGCTGTGTGTGTACCTGGCCACGCTGCTCGCGCGCAAAGCGGAGAAGGTGCGCGATTTTTCGGTCGGGTTCCTGCCGCCATTGGTCGTGACGGGTCTCATGATGGGTCTGCTGCTCAAGCAACCTGATCTGGGAACCGCCGTGATCTTCGGTCTGGTGGCGCTCGGGTCGCTCTTCATCGCCGGGACGCGCACCAGCTATCTGATCTTGGCGGTCCTGGTCGCCGCGCCGGTAGGTTGGAAGTTCATCGTCTCCACTCCCTTCCGCATGCGCCGCATGCTGGCGTTCTTGGACCCCTGGGCTTTTCGCCGCGACGTCGGCTACCAGATCACTGAATCGCTGATCAGCGTGGGCTCGGGCGGCGTGTTCGGGCTCGGCCTCGGCGACGGGCGCCAGAAGTTGTTCTTCCTGCCCGAAGCCCACACCGATTTCATCCTGTCGATCGTCGGCGAGGAGCTGGGATTGATGGGCGTGTCGTTCGTGATTGTGGCCTTCGCGGTCGTGGTCTGGCGCGGCCTGCGGGCCGCGACGCGGGCCCGCGATCTTTTCGGATCCTATCTGGCGTTCGGGATCAGCGCGATGTTCGGCCTGCAAGCGCTGATCAACATCGGGGTGGTTCTGGGCTCGCTGCCCACCAAGGGGTTGCCTTTGCCCTTCATCAGCTATGGCGGGACGTCTTTGGTGGTCAGCCTGTTCATGGCGGGCGTGCTGGCGAATATCTCGGCGCGCAACCCCGAGCCGCGTGATCTGTTGTGGTGGGGAGGCCGGCCGCCGGGGGGGCCGGGCGCCAACAAGCGCGTGGAGCAGGGCCCGCGCCTGATCGTCGAGACCGGTCCACCCCCCAAACGTCGTCGCGCGACGGCGGCACCCGGTGAAGGGGAGATCCCGCCACCGGTGCAGGATGTTTGATATGCGGGTTCTGATCGCCGGCGGCGGCACGGGCGGCCATCTNNTTGTTCGTGGGAACCGCCCGCGGCCTCGAGACCAGGTTGGTGCCAGCGGCCGGGTTTTCCCTGGAGCTTCTGGACGTGAGTGGTCTGAACCGGGTGGGCATCGGTCGCTTGCTCAAGGGGCTCCTGCGCTTGCCCAAGGCCTTCTTCGAGTCGCGCGGGATCCTGAAACGATTTCGCCCCGATCTGGTGATCGGCGTCGGTGGCTACGCGTCGGGGCCCCTCGTATTGACGGCCGCGCTGCTTGGCTATCCAACTGCAATCCAGGAACAGAACAGCCAGCCGGGATTCACGAATCGCGTTTTGGGTCGTTTCGTGCGCCGGGTCTTCATCGCGTTCGACGACGCGGCCGGGTTCTTCGCCCGGCGCAAGACCTTGCTGGCGGGCAATCCCGTGCGGCGAAAATTTCTGGAGGCGCATGACCGTTCGAGTGCGGCCGCCCCGCCGGGTGCCGCCACCGCNNCTTGACCCTGCTGGTGGTGGGGGGCAGTCAGGGGGCGCGGGCGGTCAACGATCTGGTGATCGGCGCGGCGGCCATCCTGCACGGAGCAGGTCGCCTTCCGCACATCGTGCATCAGACCGGACCATCCGACGAGGCGCGGGTGCGCGAGGGTTATGCCGCCCTGGAGCTGACCCCGTGGGTCGACGTGCGCTCATTCATCGAGGATATGCCGGTCACCCTGGCGGCCGCCGCGCTGGTCATCGGACGCGCGGGCGCATTGACGCTGGCCGAGCTGGCGATGGTGGGGTGCCCCGCGATCCTGATTCCCTTGCCGACCGCCGCCGATGATCATCAGAGTCGAAATGCGGCCGCGTTCGCGCGCGCGGGCGCCGCAGTGGTCGCCGATCAGCGCACGACCACGCCCCAGGTGCTGGCCGGCCTGGTGGGCGACCTGTGCGGCGACGCCGACCGGCGCGCCGCAATGTCACGGGCCATGACCAAGCTCGGACGCCCAACCGCCGCCGTCCAGATTGTCGACGAGCTGGAGCGCGTCGCCGGGGTTCGGACCGGCGGCGCGGAGGCGCATCATTGATGTTTCGCAAGCGGGACGTCGCGATTCATTTTGTCGGCGTGGGCGGGATCGGAATGTCCGGTATCGCCGAGGTGCTGGCCAACTTGGGCTATGCCGTCTCGGGCTCGGATGTGCGCGCGAC
>PMNO01000209.1 GCA_003161835.1 Myxococcales bacterium
CGCACCGCCGCCGAGGTCCTGCCCGACTTGATCACGCGCCCCGTTCCCGGGCGGGCGGGCGTGGTCGTGGTCGTCAACTCGGCGGACGTTCCCGAGTTGACGACCGCACGACCGGGGGCGCCGATCTTGATCGGTCGCGACGATATTCTCCGCACGTTGCTGGAGGCGGCGCGGAGGGCCACCCATGTCAATCCGGGCGTCCAAGCCCTGCCGACGATTACGACGCTGGTGGGAGAAGTCGGGACGGGAAAGAGTCACTTGACGAGTGTGTTGCTCCAGCACTTGGAGGCGATGGTTCCGAAGGTCAAGGTGTTGGCCCTCCGGGCCCGGGAGGCCCTCGGGGGCGCCGGTGACCAGACGACCCGCGAGCTGTTCCGTCATGTCCTGGACGTGCCCGCGGCGAGTCCGGCGGATTTTGGACGGAGCCTGCTGGCCACAAAGCTGGGGGCCGAGGTGGCGCGCGACGTGTGGGCGGGCGTGGCCGTCACGATGGGTTGGATATCCACCGACCACCCCGACGTGCGCAGTCTGTCCGCGGCGCCCGGTGCCCTTCGGTCGGCCGCCGCGCGTGCCGCGGGCGAGGCCCTGCGCGTCATGGCGCGCCACACCCCCGTGGCGTTGGTCCTCGAGGACGCGCACTTCGCGGACGAAACGGCCCTCGACGCCCTGGAGTACGCCACCCTGCAAGAGGCCGCCTGCCCGATCTGGGTGGCGGTCATCGGACGCCCAGCGTTCGGAAGGGGCCGCACGGTGTGGGCCAGCCGCGCCGCTCGCCAGATGCGGCTCGATCTCCCGGCACTGGATTCCGCTTCGGCGGCAGAGCTGGCTCGCCGGCTCCTCGAGCCGGCGGAGAACGTCCCCGCGTCGGCCGTGACGCGCCTGTGCGAGCGCACCCAGGGTATTCCCCTGTTGCTTGTCGAGCTCGTGCGCGGATTGAAACGAGACGGGCTCATCCGCCGCTCCGAGAAGACCGGCGGCTGGTTCCTGGCCACCGACGAGCTCGATCGTCTGCCCGACTTGCCACTCGTACAGTGGTTGTCCGGACGCGAGATCGAGTCGCTTCCACCCGAGCTGGCCGCGCACGCCCGCCTGGCATCCATGCTGGGGTCCGAGTTCGACGCCGCGGCCCTCGAAGGTGTGATGCACCTTCTGGAACGGGATGGCGTCTCGCCGGAGACGGAGCTCGACGCCAGCGTCGGCCTCGCCCGTCTGACGGATTCGGGGTTGCTGGTCCGACATCGCGGGGACCGGATCGGGTTTCGTCACTCGTTGCTGCGCGAAACCGTCTATCAAACCGTGCCGCCCCCGGAGCGATCGGTCGTGCACAGGGCCGCCTACCAATATTTTTCGGCGAACGGGGCGCTCCCCGAGGAGCAGCGACTGCCGCAGATGGCGCTGCACGCCGCGCGCAGTGGCCTCAAGAACGAGGCGGCGGAGCTGTATCTGCGGCTGGCTCGGCGGGCGGTGGGGCGGCATGCGTATCTGGATGCCGAGTCGCTGTATAAAAATGCGATTGATAATTTGACAGTCGGGCCGGCCGGAGCCGAAGGCGCCGCACCCGTGTCACCGCCAGTCGCCCCAGGAGATCCACCCGCCGTGGCCGCCGCCGCGCCCGCGCCGGTCGATACCCGACACGTGGAGGCCCGCCAGGGGCTGGGCATCATGCGTTTCCGCCTGGGACGTCACGAGGATGGGCTCAAGGACCTGTCCGAAGCGCGCGATCTGGCCCATGCCGCCCTGTTGCGCGAGCGCGAGGTGGCCATCTTGCTCGATGAATCGCTGGTGCTGGATTGGTTGAGCGACTGGTCCCGAGCCGCGGCGCTGGTCGACGAGGCCCGGATCCTGGCGCAGGATGCCAGTACGCCCCTCCTCGAGGCGCGTCTCGTCTACGGCCATGCCAGGACTCTGCATCGCGCGGACAAGACGGATCAGGCGTGCGCGTACTTCGAGAAGAGCGCCGCCATGGCCGAGGCCTTGGGAGCCGACGGGTACGAGACGCACATCCTGTCGCTCGGCCTGGCGGGCTGGGGATACTCGATGCTGCGGCGTTTCCAGGAAGCCGAATCGATGTTCGCACGCCTCATCGACCTGACCGAGGCCCGCGGCGACATGATGAACCTGACCATGGGGTTGATGAATCGCTGCTTCTTGTCGTTGCTCTCCCAGAAGACCAAACGGATGGTCGATGACTACCGCCGGGTCATCGCGATTTCGCGCGAGACGGGGTTGCCCTTGTTCGAGGCGATGGCGCAGCGGGATCTCGCCGAGGTGCACTTCGCCCTGGGGCAAATCCCGGAGGCGGAGCAGCAGACCCGCCGCGCGATCGACGTGAATCGGCAGGTGCTGGGCGCGCGCGCGCGTGGCACCATCGTGACGTACTTGCTGCTCGGGCGGGTCCTCGTGTATCGGGGCGAGATCGCCGCGGCGAGCGAGGTGATGGGATTGGTTCGGCAGGAACAAGAGGCGGCGCGCGCGGCGGCCCAGACCGACGCGGAATTTGGCCCCACCGACCAGATTCTGGCCGATAGCGTGGGCCTGGCGGTGGCTGGCGCGGTCGGCGCGGCCTGGGAGGCCCTCCTGGCGCGGGCCCGCCAGATCACGTTGCAACCCCAGGACCTGATCGAGATCATGGAGCTCCGGGCGCTGACCACCTTGCGCGCGGATCATGTGGACGAGGCGATTGGGCTGCTCGATGCGGCCATCCACGAAGCCGGGCGCACGGCTGGAATCATGCTGAGTCGCCTGCAAGCGTCCCGCGCTTCGGTCCGCCCAGGCGCCAGCGCCGCCGGGCTGGCCTAGAAGGCTCGGACGGGTGACCGCCACCGCAAGCGACAGGGTCCTGTCGGCCGAGATGGTACGCGCCGCGGGCCGGGCCACGCGCTTTGGGCTGGTGGGCCTGGCCCCGGCGCAGCCTCTCGATCCCGCGCCCCTGACGGATTGGTTGCGGGCGGGGCATGCCGCGGACATGGATTGGATGCACCGGCGCCAAGAAGAGCGCCTGGACCCCGGGCGGGTGCTGGCGGGCGCGCGCACGGTGGTCGCGCTGGCCATCCCTTACCGGCGGCCCGCTACCGAACGGTCACGGGTAGCGAGCTACGCGCGCGGACGCGACTATCATTATGCCCATCGCGATCGGATGCGCGCCCTGCGCCAGCAACTCCTCCTGCTCGATCCGACGCTCGAGACGTACGCCTGCGTGGACACCGGCGTCGCCATGGAGAAGGTCTGGGCGGAGCGCGCGGGGCTTGGGTTCATCGGCAAGAATGGCCTGCTGATCACGCCCGAATTTGGGTCCTGGGTGACGTTGTCGGTGATGTTTCTGGATCGTGCCGTGGACCGATACGACGCCCCCCACGCGCGCCTGTGCGGGGACTGCACCAAGTGTCTGGGCGCGTGTCCCACCGGGGCCTTCGCCGCCCCCGGGGTGGTCGACGCGCGCCGGTGCGTGGCGTATCAGTCGATCGAGAATCGGGGGAGCGTGCCCGAGCCCATACGCAAGGGATTCGTCGCGCGCGTTTTTGGTTGCGACGTGTGCCAGGACGTGTGTCCCTTCAATCGCGACGACATTCCCGTCGGCGATCGGCGCTTCGAACCACGCCCGCTCGCGGCGCTGACACCGGCCCAGATGGCTGGGCTGACGGGCGAGGAATTCGGTCGTTTGGCCGCCGGGATGGCGGTCGTCCGGACCCAGTACGACGGCCTGAGGCGAAACGCGTTGCTGTCGATTGGCGCGGCCCGCGATCGGTCGGCGCGCGCGATTGTCGAGCGTCTGGTCCACGACGACAGCGCCGTGGTCAGCGAGGCGGCGGCCTGGGCTCTGGGCCAGATCGATCGTCCCCGCACCGGGGGCTGAAGCCGGCCGCTCCCCCTGGCGCGTCCGCGTGAGGTACGATGGGCGTTCGGGACGAAAGAGGGGAACAGACCGCCGTGGCAAGAAAACCAAGCACCGATCCCGCCCGCCGGGGCGAACTGGAAACGCTCGAGAAACCGAAAGTGGAGCGCCCGCCGCTTTACGAGGTGTTGCTGCACAACGACGACTACACCACTCAGGAGTTCGTGATCTACGTCCTGGAGAAGTTTTTCCACCATGACGCCGAGACCGCGCGCCAGATCATGTTGCACGTTCACACCAAGGGCATCGGGGTGGCCGGCGTGTTTCCGTTCGACACCGCCGAGACGAAGGTGCACCTGGTGACGGAGTTCTCGCGCGAACACGAGATGCCGTTGCGGTGTTCACTGCGCAAAGAGTCGTAGCGGCGGGACACGTCCGTCCTGCCGCGGGCGGCGCGACCGCCTTAGAATTTCACGCCCAGAAAGCCGCGCAAAACCTGGGCCGCCTTGGCGTCCCCGGCCGCGTCGGTGGTCCAGATCGAGGCGGGCCGGTTGAGCGCCCCGAAGGGCCACAGGACGCCCCAGGTCATGCCGGCATAGAACCCCTCGGGGGTGTTGCGGTAGCTGGCGCCCAGGTTCATCTCGAGGCCGTATCCCAGTTCGTTTCCGGGCGTCGCCACCGGAACCTGCGCGACGCTGTACACGAAGCTGCCCGATAGGCCAATCTGGCGGCCCTGCTGCAGATCGAACCAGTAGGAGATGGCCGGCTTGACGTACAGAGCGTTGGTCACCGTGCCCAGGATCTCGCGGAACAGGATCGAATCGATGTGGTACTCGGGTGAGAACTTGAAGTCACGGATGCTGTGGTCGAGGGCGGGCTGGCGCACNNTACAGGTGAAGCTCGCTGGCCATCACGCCGCCGAACTGGCGAAAGGTGACCTTGCTCTCGCCTTCGCCTGGGGCCAGCAGGATGCCGCCATGATCCATCTTGCCCAGAACGGCGGTGCCTTCGAATTCCATGACCAGCGCCCGATAATGCAGCTTTGCCCACAGACTGGGCTGAAACAGGAACGCGTTCATGGTCAGGGGCGGGAGCGTCGCCGCCGCGTTCGAAGTCGTGCACTTCGGATTCATATCACTGGGCGCCAGGGTGCACTCGTCGTCGGCGGTGGCTTGCTGTGATCGATAGACCAGCTGCAGGCCATAGTTGAGGACCACGTCGCCGCGATCCACCTT
>PMNO01000534.1 GCA_003161835.1 Myxococcales bacterium
GGGCGACGATCTGGCTTGCGAGGCCGTCGCGCGCGCGCTCGGCGCTGCCGGTGTCGGGCATCTGAGGCTGATTCGCCGAACCGGCGCCCTGCCGCTGGCGGTCGCGCAGGCGATGTCCGCTTCGAATCCCGAACTCCAGATCGCCACGTGGCCGTGGCCGAGGGCCCGGTCCGGCGCGGCAAGCGTGGACGACCCCGCCGATCGCCGTTCCCCGTGGTTGGATGCGATCGCGGGGGCCGCCGTCGTCGTGCGTGCGGGATTCGACGACGATCCGATGTTGCGTGCTGCGGTCCAGATGGCAGTGCCCGTCGTTGCGATGAGGGGCCGCGAGGACGGCATCGACGTGATCTCGTTTCGCCGGCACGGGCCCTGCCCGCACCTGTCGCTCGATATCCCGGCGGGGCCCGAAACGCCGTCCGAGGATGGTGCCCCGGCCATTGTCGCCGCGCACATCGCCGCGGCCGAGGCCTTGGCCCTGATAGCGGAGGCGACCGCCGGCGACGCGCGGGCGCGCTTGATTCGCATTCCCGCTCCCGGCGTGAGCGACGGCGGCTCCGCGGCGCCGGGCGGTGCCGGGTGGGCGGTGCGCAGCACGGATATTCCCTGGGCCCCCGAATGTTTCGCTTGTGGTGGTTCCGGTGTCGAGATGAGCTTCGCGTGACCACGACCTCCACCACCACCGCCACCACGGCCGCGGACACCGCCGCGCAAACCGCCGAAGGTCAGGTGCGGCACTTCGAGCAAATTCGACGGGCGCGCCTGCGCGTGGCCGAGAAGATCACCGATCTGATCGGCGACACCCCCATCGTTCGCCTGCATACGTTCGAACGCGACGTTCCGGGGGTGGAGATCTGGGCCAAGTGTGAATTCATGAATCCCGGGGGCTCGGTCAAGGACCGCGCCGCTTACCAGATGATTCGCGACGCGATCCGCGCCAAGACGCTGGTCCCGGGCAAGACCATCATCGATTCGACCAGCGGCAACACCGGGGTCGCGTACTCCCTGATCGGCGGCGCGCTCGGCTATCCGGTCACGTTGGTCATGCCGGCCAACGTTTCGTGGGCCCGCCAGCAAATCACCCGGGCCTTCGGGACCCACCTTGTCTTCTCGGACGCGATGGAAGGCAGCGACGGCGCCATCATGCTGTGCCGCAAGATGGTCGCCGAGCGTCCGGAGAACTATTTCTACCCCGACCAGTATTCCAACCAGTCCAACCCGCTGGCTCACTATCTGGGAACCGGCCGCGAGATCTGGGAGCAGACCGAGGGCCGCGTCACCCACTTCGTGACCGGAATCGGCACCAGCGGAACCGTGATGGGCACAGGCCGCCGCCTGAAGGACTATCGCCGCGACATCGAGGTCTGGGCCGTCGAACCCGACGACGCCTTGCACGGCCTGGAGGGGCTCAAGCATATGGCGACCTCGCTGGTGCCCGCCATCTACCACCCCGAGGAGCTCAACGGCGTGATTGCCATGCCCACCGACGAGGCCTGGGACACCTCCGATCGGTTGGCGAAGGAAGAAGGGCTGCTGGTCGGGCATTCCTCGGGCGGATCGCTCGCGGGAGGGATGCGGATCGCGCGGCGCCTCGCGGCCGCCGGAAAGCCAGGCGTGGTGGTCACCCTGTTTCCGGATCGCGCCGATCGGTATTTCGAGGCGCCCGTCCAGAAGCACCAGCCGCCCCTCGCCGAGGATCCGCGCCCGTAGGCCAGCGGCGGGCTCGGCTCGGGCCCGGCTCGGGCCGTCGGCGATCCCCATGACTCTCGGTCGGGCGGCCTTCCTTTTCGCGGCGTCCATCCTGGCGGGCGCCGTGAACTCGGTCGCGGGCGGTGGGACGTTGCTGTCGTTTCCCGCCGCCATCGCCGTGGGGTTGCCCCCGATCGTGGCCAACGCCACCAACGCCGTGGCGATGGTCCCCGGATCGCTGGCCGCCGCCTGGACGTACCGCCGATCCCTGGCGGGGCTGGGCCGCTTGACGACAACGCTGGCGGTGCCCGGGATCGCCGGCGCCCTGGTGGGCGCCCTGATCCTCCGGCACACGCCCCAGCGCCTGTTCGATGGGATCGTTCCGTGGTTGGTCCTGGGAGCGACCCTGATCATCCTGACCCAGGGCTTGGTCACGCGCGCCCGGAAGCACGCCGCATCGGGGACAGAAGCAGCGCTGCCGTCGGCGCCGCCAACGAAAACCCCTCTGCCGGCACCGCTTGCGCTGCCCGCGCTGCCCACCTCATTGCTCGTGACGATCGGGCTTCAGTTCGTGGTCAGCGTGTACGGCGGATATTTCGGCGCCGCGATGGGCATCGTCATGCTGGCGTTCTTGGGGCACATCACCCTGCCCGGAGAGTCAGCGCCGCTGGGCATGCACCAGATGAATGCGGTCAAGAACGTTCTCGCGGTGTCGATCAACGCCGCCGCGTCCATCGACTTCATCATCCACGGATTGGTGCGCCCCGCGCCCGCCGTGCTCATGGCGGCGGGAGCCATCACCGGGGGTATCGCCGGGGGGCGCCTCGGCCGGCGCGCGCGGCCCAAGCAGGTGCGCCGGTTGATCGTCGCGATCGGGTTCGCGATGACGGGCCTGCTGGCGTGGCGACGCTACGGCTGACGCTCACAGGAACAAGCGCCCGAGCACGCCGAACAAGATGTTGTTCGTGTTCTTCAGATCCACCGCGAGATGCGCTCCGACGTCGGCCCGGTTCGAGAACGAATAGAATGCCGCCACGTCGACCGGCAACATGTCCGCCAGGATGAATGCGTTGCCTTCGTTGGCGATCCCGATGTGCGCCAGGTTGGTGGTGAGCGAACCGAACACTTGGGGCGTGAACTGCAAGCCGACACCGACGGGCAGGTCCAGTCCAATGGGATGATCGCCGCCCGCCAGTCCGACGCTCAGCTGCTCACCCGGCGTAAACAGCGCGAACGTGCTCGTCACCCTGTACTGCGCATTGATCCCGATGACCAGCGGCCGCACGTCGTTGTTGCCCAGATCGATGCCGCTCTTCACCTGGGCGGCCGCGGAGACATGGGCGTCGCGAAAGAACGTGTACGCCAGACGGATGTCGACCGGGGTCTTGCCCGTGAACGTCGGATGCAGTCCCACTCCGTAGAAAATGCGAATGTCGAAGTCGTTGCTGATCCCGTACCCGAGGCCCAGCGGCGCCGACAAGTAAGATTGTGCGTGGTCGCCGGTCCCGTCGGTGTACGAAGTACGCCGCAGGTCAACGCCGCCGGCCAACTCCAGCGTGCCGCCCGGCAATGTCCGGGGGCGGTCGATGATCTCCAGAGGCTGGGTCACGGTGGCCCTCGCCACCGACGTGGCGGCGCACGTGCCGCACAGCAAGATGGCGCAGAGAATATTCTTGAAGCGAACGATCATGGTTTATCTCCCAAATGTCCTGTTGATTCGTGCTTGCGGCCGGCACGTATTCGGCGGTTCTTGGTATCCTGCTCCTCATGGCGCGGACAAACCCAAATTATTCGAAGTTGCAGGCCGGATATCTGTTTCCCGAGATTGGCAAGCGCGTGCGCGCGTACGCCGTCGAGCACCCCTCCGCGCAGATCATTCGGCTGGGGATCGGCGACGTCGTGCTACCCCTGCCCGCTCCCATCGTCACCGCCCTCAAGGACGCGGCCGACGAAATGGGGCGCCCGGAGACCTTCAAGGGCTACGGCCCCGAGCAGGGCTATGATTTCCTGTTGAACGCAATCGCGGAGCACTACCGCGGCCAGGGTGCCCACGTCGAGCCTGACGAGATATTCGTGTCCGATGGGTCGAAGTGCGACACGGCCAACATTCAAGAGATCTTCGCCGCCGACAGCACGGTGGCCATCACCGATCCGGTCTACCCGGTCTACGTGGACACCAACGTGATGGCCGGGCGCACCGGGGCGATGGATGCCCAGGGCCGATACGATGGGCTGCGCTACCTGCCGACCACCGCCGAGAACGGCTTCGATCCCCCGCTGCCNNGTCATGTCGCGCGAGAGCCTGGGGCGCTGGGTGTCCTGGGCCAAGGCCAACCGCGCCGTGATCTTGTTCGACGCCGCTTATGAAGCCTTCATTCGAGACCCCGGCCTGCCCCACAGCATCTACGAGATCCCCGGCGCGCGCGAGGTGGCGATCGAGTTTCGGAGCCTGTCGAAGACCGCCGGCTTCACGGGCACGCGGTGCGCGTACATGGTCGTCCCCCGCGACCTGAAAGCCACCGACGGCGCCGGGGTCGAAGTGGCCCTGCACGGGCTATGGAATCGACGCCACACCACCAAATTCAACGGCGTGTCCTACCCGATTCAGAGGGCGGCGGCGGCGGTCTTCACGCCCACCGGTCAAGCGGCGGTGCGGGCCAACATCGACGTCTACATGGAGAACGCGCGTATCATTCGCGAGGGACTGTCTCGGGTCGGCTATACGGTGTTCGGAGGGCAAAATGCCCCTTACGTCTGGTTGAAGGTGCCAGGGCTCCTGTCGTCCTGGCAGTTCTTCGACCAGCTCTTGCGTCAGGCGCACGTGGTCGGCACCCCGGGATCGGGCTTTGGATCCTGCGGTGAGGGCTATTTCCGCCTCTCGGCGTTCGGGTTGCGCGAAAACGTCGAGGAGGCCGTGGCGCGGATCGCCGCCAAGCTGCCGGCCCGATGACGAACTCTCAGGTGGATTCGCGTCGCGGGGCGTTCTTCCGGCTGCGCCCGACGGCCATCTCGGCGATCTTCTCGATGAGATCCTGATAGGGATAGCCGGCTTCCTCCGCTGCCCAGGCCAGATCCTCCCCTTCGGCCAGGTAGGGGTTCGGATTCGCCTCGACCACGTAGATGGCGTCGTCGTGCGCCAGGCGGACGTCGATGCGGCCGTAGTCGCGCAACCCCGCCGCCTTGTAGGTACGGACCGCGACATCTGACAATCGTTGCACCAGGCTCTTCGACAGATCGCGGGCGACCATGTTCTCGATCCCGCGGCTCTGGCGGTACTTCACGCTCCACTTGGCCTTGAACGTTGCGATCCGGCCTTCCACGTTGGGTTCGTTCTTGAACACCATTTCGATGGGCGGCAGAGCGCGCGGCTTGTCATTGCCAATCACGCCCACGTACAGTTCGCGACCGTCGATGAACTCCTCGACGATGGCATCGGTCCCGATCTTCTCGTGAATGAACAGAATCCGAGCGCTCAACGCCTCGTCGTCCCGCACCACCGACGACTGCGCGATGCCGACCGACGCGTCTTCATCCAGGGGTTTCACGATCAACGGAAATCGAAGGTCACTCGGCCGCGCGATGGGCTGACCGATGGTGCAGACCATGAAATGGGGAATCAAGATTCCGTGATAGGCGAGAACTTTTTTCGTGAGCGCCTTGTCGCGGGCCAGCATCAACCCCTCGGACGAGGCACCGGTGTAGGAGATGCCNNCTGATCGATATCGTCCTTGAATCCCAGGCACTGCACGTCGTGGCCGCGGGCGATGAGCGCCCGGGCCACGTCGAATTCCGCTTCATCCACGGATTCGATCTGCCTGGTGAAGTCCTGCGTCGCGGGTGGCGCGTCGTCCGTGTCAAACAGGATCAGGATGCGGGTCTTCTTCATGCGGTGACCGAATTCCCCCTAGGCCTGACAACGCTACACCGCGGAGGTGCGTGAGCGCCACTGGAGCGCGGGCCCGAAACGAAACAGCGGCCCGGGACCACGGGGGGGGGGTCGGTATCGGTGTCGGTGTGGGGGGCCGACAACGCGTTGGTGTTAACGTGGCGGTCAACTCATCATGAACATGGATCTCGACCCCGCTCTCAACAGGCTGCGCAGCTCCGTGGCCCTGCGACGCACCTTCGCCATCATCTCGCACCCCGACGCGGGCAAGACCACCCTGACCGAGAAGCTGCTGTTGTACGGCGGGGCCGTGCACCTGGCCGGATCGGTGAAGCAGAAGGCGGGCGGCCGCCAGACCACCAGCGACTGGATGGAGATTGAACGTCAGCGCGGCATCTCGATCTCGACCAGCGTCCTTCAGTTCACGTACAGGGGACGCCAGATGAACCTGCTCGATACCCCCGGACACAACGATTTCTCGGAGGACACCTATCGCACCCTGGCGGCCGCCGATACGGCCCTCATGTTGATCGACAGCGTCAAGGGCGTGGAACCGCAGACGATCAAGCTGTTCCAGGTGTGCCGGATGCGCGGCATTCCGATTGTCACGTTCATCAACAAGATGGACCGCAGCGGCCAGGATCCATTCGACCTGCTGGACGAGATTGAGCGCGTCCTGGGCATCCCGTGCAGTCCCGTGACGTGGCCGGCCGGGTCTGGCACATCATTCATTGGCGTCTATGATCGGCCCAGCCACAAGCTGCTGACGTTCGATCGCGCCGAATCCGGCTCGCGCCGCGCGCCCATGTCCGAATCGTCATTCGAGGACGAGTGGGTGCGCGAGACGCTGGGCGAGACCGGCACCGCCCGCGTGCAGGACGAGCTGGCCTTGCTCGAATCCGCAGGCAATCCCTTCGACCCGGACGTCTTCTTGCGCGGGCTGGTCACGCCGGTGTTCTTCGGCAGCGCGATGAACAACTTCGGCGTCGAGCCCCTCTTGGACCGCTTCGTCGATCTGGCCCCTCCGCCCCGGGCACGCACCACCTCGATAGGATCGCTGGAGCCCGACGAGCCGCGGTTTTCGGGGTTCGTATTCAAGATTCAGGCGAACATGGATCCTCAGCACCGCGATCGGGTGGCCTTCGTACGCATCTGCTCGGGGCGGTTTCGGCGCGGCATGGAGGTTCAACACGTCCGCACCGGCGGCACCTTGACGCTGTCCCGGCCGGTGCAGTTCCTGGCCCAGGAGCGCACCGTCATCGACGAGGCGTATTCGGGCGATATCATCGGCCTGTGGGATCCGGGCGTGCTGCGTATCGGTGACACGTTGTGCGAGGGCACCCCCCTGGAATTCGAGGGCATTCCGCGATTTTCCCCCGAACATTTCGTGCGGGTCCGCCTGGAGGATCCGCTGAAACGCAAGCAGCTGAAGAAGGGTCTGGATCAGCTATCGGAGGAAGGAGCGGTCCAGCTATTTTTTGATCGGAAGCGTCTGGAGCGCGAGCCCATCCTGGGCGCGGTCGGCGTGCTCCAATTCGAAGTGATCCAGGCGCGCCTGAAATCGGAGTATCGGGTCAACGTGGGATTCGACGCGCTGCCGTTCCATCTGGCGCGCTGGATCGAAGGTGACGCCCTGAACCTGGACAAGTTCGAGCTGTCGGGCCGCACGACCTGCGTGCTGGACGTCGAGGATCGTCCTTTGGTGCTGTTCGATTCGGAGTGGCTGCTCCAGATGGCGCAGACCGACAACCCGAACGTGCGCTTCATCGCGGCGGTGCAACCGGGTCGCGGCACGCGGTCGGCGGCGTAGGTATGGGATAGCTGCGTCGCGCTAGCGCTAGCTCCCCCCAGACAACAGGCGCCCGCGGTTCTCCGGCGAGGCGTTCGTGATCGGGCGATGCAGGATGATATTGCGACCGGCGCGCCGACCCTGCTCGGTGCTTTCGGCATTGGGGATTCCGATTCCCGCGCCCCCGGTGCGGCGGGGATAGCGGCGCCCCAGATAGTCGGTCAGCGCGGGATCACCGACCCAGATCAAGCCCTCGCGCCGGCTGTCGTCCGCCGCGGTTTTCAATTTTTCGTCGAAGCCGATCATCACGCCCAGGATGAAACGGCGGCGCTCCCCGTTACCCGCCAGGCCGCGCGCGCTTCGATGGTCGCGCCACAGCCGCTCGGCCGTCTCCATCAGGAACCCATGCACGTAGGCCGCCACGTCCAGATTCGAGGGCGTCCCGCACAGCTCGAGCACGCGCCCCGCCCGGCCGGTGCGGGGCAGGTACGACGGCACCCAGATCACGTCCACGAAGAAGTGACGCGCCAGGAGCCCCGCCAGCACGTGCTCGGCTCCGGAGACCCGACCGCTGGGCGTTCCGACGTGCCGATACGTGAATCCCTCGCGCGCGCTGGCGGCCGCCGCGTCGATGTTGTGCAACAGCATCAAGCGCTGGGCCGCCTTCATCGCCGCCGCGGCCTCGTGCTGGTTGGGACTGTCGGCCAGCGCCAGNNCCATGCTGGCGACAGACGGCCTCGAACGCGGGGCCGTGCGCCACCTGGTCGCGCACGCCGAGCGCCTCGTCGACGAACTGATGGGCGATCTCGTGCTTCAACACCTCGCGCACCACCGTCCACGCGCAATCGAGGATCAAGCGCCTGGAAATCGACAGGGTACGCGTTCCACTGTCCCAGGCGCCCAACCGCCGCGTCGTGTCCGACAGCAGGAAGACCGGCCGGCGCAGGCGCGCGCGAAAGTGGTTGTGATTGATCTCGGCCCAGGTCTGGCCCAGCTGCACCAGCAAGGCGCGCTCCAGCGCGGCATCGAGCGGCGCGCGGCCACCACCCACCTGGGCGTCCGAATCCTCCGCCATGCCTGGATGCGTGCCGCTAATGAGCCACGCCTCCGGTGCCCGCGAACCGCCCGCCCACCGATACTCCGCGCGCGCCCGGCGTCACGTGTTGCACGGCTCCCTGGATTTCAATCCAATGCCCCCGATCCCGCCGATCCCCGCCGACATCAAACCGCCACGCCTGAGGACCCGCGAGATCGCGCAGTAGCTGGCCCTGAAATTTCTGCGTCAACGCCGCGCCTAACCCAGCGGCGGCCGCTCCGCGTCCCGCGTTCCGCGCGCTGCAAGCCATGGCCGCCAGCGTCCCCAGACCCGCGCAGTTTTCCAGCTGGGCCTCCGCGCGAACAGACGCCACCCGGGCTTCATCGCCGCCCGCGAGCACCGTCAGGCGCGCGGTCTCACGTACCGACCGCGGCGTCACGAACCCTGTGACCATCAAGCCGCTGGAGGCCGCCGCCAGCGACACGTTCTGCAGGTCCATCACGTCGGGATCGACCGGAATGGCCAGGGGCCGGGTCGCCGTCAACTGGCGCAGGATCTGATTGGCGAACCCATAGGGAAACTCGAAGACGACGTTCGTGCCGGCCCCCGAAAAGACCATGGTGTGCCCGCCCACTGTGGGTCGCGCGCTCGGTGGGCCGGCGCCATTTTCCCCGATGAGCACCGCGAGGTCGACGGCATCGGGGCCGAACCACGGCGCGACGTGAAACGTCAGGACATCGCCCGCGGCGGTGACGGTGCGCAGACCGGACGTCGCAAAGACCAAGAGATCCCCTCGATTTTCGAGCCCCCCCAGGGGACGCGGCCCCCCTGGTTTCGACGGGCCCAACCCGATCACCCGGGCGAGGCTCAGCCGCAACTCCCACGGGCGCCAGCTCGCCTCGATGTCGGCGATCGCGGTGCCGCTGTCGCGGCCGGCGCTGGTTTCCCCGCGGGCCAGCCGCCTGCTCAAATCATCCAGGGTGTGCCGACAAATATCGTCCGCGACCAGCAGGGGCAAGCCCACGGCCCCCAGCGGCCCCGACTGCAGCGTCGCTCGGAAGCGTCCGCCACCCTGGTCCGTGCCCCCGCAGTAGCGCAGCTCCGTCACCGAGACCACGGCGGGGCTGGGCGGCGCGCCGCCGTCGGCGGCGCTACCGAGCGGCGACGCCAGCGCCACATCGAAGGGCAACATTCCGCGAACCAACTCGTCAACCAGCGTGCCAGCTACGTGGACACGCGCCGGGTCGCTGGCCGCCGTTGCCCGCCCAAATGGTGCCAGCGCCGCGATGGCGAGCCCCGCCAAGACCGCCAGCCGCTTGCCGCCTCCAACGACGACCGGACTCGTTCTCGGCTCGCGGGAGCTTGAGGGCGAAGGCACCGACACCACCGGCACCCTACCCCATCGTCCGCACCTCGGCCCGAAAGAATCAAGAGGCCACCGGGCGACCCCGGGCACCCCCGGCTCCCGTCCCGTCGGTTAGGAGGGGAGCGTGGCCGCGCGCGGCGAAACACGTCGGCGCCGGGGTTCCGATCGCCCCACGGCACGCAAGCGCGCGCGCCGGCAACCGGGGCGAGCCGAACGACGCGCCTGGCCCTTTTCCCGACGCATTTCTTCCTCGAGCGAAACCAGCAGCGCGCGGGTCGCGGCCCGAATCTCGGCGCGGGCCGCCAGCGGCGGAGCCGACCCATCGCCGCCGCCCAGGTCGGGTTCTTCGAAAAGGAATTCGTCCTCCATTTGGTGCTCGCGGAATCGCGGCAACATCTCGGCGATGGCTTCCATGCGCGCCCGGCGCCGGACCCCGCGTTCGAACAGATAGACGGCAGCCGCCAGGGCGATGCCGCCGAGCAACAGGGCCACCAACCCCATCCCCCGCAGGTTGCCTAGGCCGAGGCAAAAGCCCAGGGCACCCACGAGCACCCCCGCGCCGGCGGCACTGACAATCGCTGCAAGACCGAGACGAGACTTGGGATCCACCCTCTTGGTATCGACAGCGAGTTTCGAATCTGAAGTTGAAAAATCGTCGGCGTGCATTCAAGCCCGCCGCGCGGGTGAGGGGGCCGGCGCGCACCCCGAGCGCTGGCTGCCGCACGTCCTGCCCCCGGCTGGCACGGCCTTGTCTGCCGCCGCCGCACACCCAACCACCCGCCCCCGTCTTTTGTCGCCAGGGGGGCGGGTCGCGTGCGAAACTGACCTGCATGGCCGATGCGCACCTGCCGCCCGACGGCCCATTGGGGGAGATAGACGACGCGGAGCCGGACTGGCCCGACGGGCTGGTCGCCGTGGGGGGCGAGCTCAATCCCGAGACCCTGGTGCGGGCCTATAGCGCCGGCATCTTCCCCTGGTCGTCCGATCCCGCCGTCACCTGGTGGTCGCCCGATCCACGCGCCATCTTCGATCTCGAGACGTTCCGCCCCCACCGCAGCCTGCGCAAAACCATCCGGCAGAACGCCTGGCGCTTCACCACCGACCGCGATTTCGTGGGTGTGATGCGGGCCTGTGCCGCCCCGACGCCCACCCGCCCCAGCACCTGGATCACAGATGATTTCGTCACCGCCTACGCGGAGCTGGCCCGCCGCGGGCAGGCCCACAGCGTGGAAGTCTGGGAGGGCGACGAGATCATCGGCGGCCTGTATGGCGTCACCTTGGGCGGTTTTTTCGGCGGCGAATCCATGTTCAACCGGCGCACGGACGCCTCGAAGGCGGCGGTGGCGTTCCTGGTGGAACACTTGCGGGCGAGGGGCTTCGCGCTCCTGGACGCTCAGGTACCAAACCCCCATCTGACCAGCCTCGGGGCGATCGCGATCTCGCGCGCGAACTATCTGCGCCGCCTGAAGACCGCGCTCGCGCGGCCGGCGACCTTTTAACCCCCCGACTATTTTCTCGGCGGCTTGTCGTCGGCGGCCGGCGGATCCGCATCGTCTCCCAGGATGGCCATCAGCTCGCGGCGCGCGGGGCCCTCGGCCAGGCGGCGCGATGAATCCAGGTGATTGATGAGGAACGCGCGGTTGTCGAGCACGGACAGGTTCTGCATTTCGAGCGCGCCCATCCGGTCCTCCGGCGTGAACAGGCCCTCCACCTTTTCCATCGACAACTTGTGCGGGTCGTAGGCCATGTGCGCGGCGGCGGTGGAGACAATCGTGTAGTCGTCGCCGCGGCGCAGCTCGATCGTCACGCTCCCGGTGATCGACGGCGCGATCCAGCGCGCCAGCGCGTCCTTGAGCATCATCGCCTCGGGATCGAACCACTTGCCTTCGTACAGCAGCCGCCCCAGCCGCCGCCCCATCACGACATACTGATCGGTCGCGTTTTCGTTGTGAATCGCCGACAGCAGGCGTTCGTACGCGATATGCAAGAGCGCCATCCCAGGAGCCTCGTAGATGCCGCGGCTCTTGGCGTCGATCACCCGGTTCTCGATCTGATCGCTCATGCCCAACCCGTGGCGCCCACCAACGACGTTGCAGGCCATGAACAGATCGAACACCGACGAAAACTTCTTGCCGTCGATTGTGGTCGGAAGCCCTTGCTCGAATCCCACCGTGACTTCCTCGGGGGCGACCATCACCTCCGGGCGCAACGACGCGATCCCCATGATCGGGTTCACGATCCGGATGCCCTTGTCGAGGAACTCCAGATCCTTGGCCTCGTGCGTGGCGCCCAGACAGTTGGCGTCCGTGCTGTACGCCTTCTCGACACCCATCTTGTAAGGCAAATCGAGACTATTGAGGTACTCGCTCATCTCCTTGCGGCCGCCGAAGCGGTCGACGAACTTGCGATCCAGCCACGGCTTGTAGATGGTGAGCGCCGGGTTGGTCAGGATGCCATACCGGTAAAAACGCTGAATATCGTTTCCCTTGTGGGTGCTGCCATCACTGAAGATGTCGACCCCGTCTTCCTTCATGGCGCGGACAATCGCGGTGGTCGTCACCGCCCGGCCCAACGGCGTGGTGTTGTAGTACTTGCGCCCGGCGGTCTGCAGATGAAACGCGCCGCACTGAAGCGCGATCAGTCCTTCGCGCACCAGGGCGTCGCGACAATCGACCAGGCGCGCTTTCTTGGCCCCGTGCTGAATCGCAATCGGGGGAATGTCGGATGTGGTCTCCTCGTCGGGCTGGGCCAGATCGGCGGTGTACGCGTAGACATCGAGCCCGCTTCGGGCAAACCACGCGACGGCGCAACGGGTGTCTAGCCCACCCGAGAACGCCACCCCGATGCGCGTACCCGGGGCAGGAAGGTTGCGATGAATGCGGCTCATGTTGCGGACGCATACCACGAACCGCCGGGGTCTTCTCAAGCTATATCGTTGGCCCCGGCCGCGGGGACGACTGTTTCACCCCGGCGTTCACCAAACGTGCGCGTCAGTTTGCGAGTTTTTGATACGACGCGCTCTCGGAATAGGAGCAGGTGGCGGTCACCCCCGCGCTGGTCACTGTGGCCGTCCCGGAGCCACTCTCGGTGGCTGTCTGTCCGTCGGCGCCGAGGGCAAACGTATAGGCCGAGATTGTCAACGTGACGCTCGCGGTACCGGCCGTCTGGGTGCAGCTCTGGCCCGAAACGGACGATGCGGTGCTTCCCGTTACGTCTACCTGAATGTTGCAGGCGCCATCCGTCTCGACGAGATCGGAGGAGACCCCGGCCCCCCACACGGTGTTCGACGTGATCGATTCGGTCGTGGTCTTGGCCGGACAAATGGTCGTGGACGTTCCGGAGGTCGGCTTCCAGGTGCCAACAAACCGGGACAGGCCGCCGGCCCCGGAGGTACCGCTGCCGCTGCCACACCCGCCCGCAGAGATCAGGGCGACGATCAGAACCACCCTCGAAACAGACACCTTCATTGTGGGCNNTCTTGCCTGGTCATCGTCGGAACGAGCCGGCAGTTGCTTGGTCAGTCTTCGCCGCCGAGCCAGTCCGTGCGGATCTCGGGACCCAGGCGCGCCACGATCCGCTCCTTGAATCGCTTCTTGAGACTCTCCGCGATTTGCCCCATCCGCTGCTTGGATACCCCGAAGCGGGCGCCGAGCTCGCCCAGCGGCAACGGATCGGGCGCCGCCAGGTGGTCTCGCCACACGGCCCGCTCGCGATCCTCGGTCAAGCTGGCGAAGAAATCCTCCATCACCGCGTGCAACGCGCCCGACATCTCCGCGGTCGCCGCGCTGTCCTCGGGGGATGCCTGCGCGAGCGGAATCTTCTCGGACAACGAATACCCTTCGTCGAAGTCCGCTCCCCCCCCGGGGGGATCGAACGAGATCTCGCGGGAATCCAGGTGCCGGCCGACTTCGTCCAGATCCTTTTCGTCCACGTCCAGCTTGGCCGCCAACAACTTCGGCGTCGGTTCGAATCCCGCAGCGACCAATTTTTGCCGTTCGCGTTCCAGGCGAAAAAAGAGCTTGCGGCCGGCGCGCGTGTTGCCGACGTGGATCAGCCGCGAGTTGGTCATCAGGAACTTGAGCACGTAGGCGCGAATCCAGTACGCGGCGTAGGAGCCGAACCGCGGCCCCAGCGACGGCTCCCAGCGCTTCACGGCTTCCATCAAGCCCACGCTGCCTTCCTGGAAAAGATCCAGGATGTTCGCCCACGCCCGCCGATACTGATGGGCGATGGCAACGACCAGGCGAAGGTTGTGTACGACCAGGCGGCGCGCGGCGTCCAGATCGCCCCGCTCGCGCACCGCGCGCCCCAGCTCCCGTTCCTCCGCCTCGGACAGGCGGGGGTGGCGCCGCACCTCCGCCATCAGGCGCGCCACCGGATCGCGCGGAGGCGCCGCCCGCACCTGGTCGGGGACCGCATCCTGGTCGTCCCGAACCACCGGAACCAGCTGGGTCGGCTCCGCCGCTTCCAGCAGCTCGGCCTCGATATCGTCGGGGCCACCGTCGCCGGCCGACGCCTCGACGGATGCGCCCTCGGATGCGGTGGGTTTGGGGGTGCGCTTGTGGGTGGCCATGACTCGAACCGGGGCGATAGTATCGCCTGCCCGTCATGACAGATCGAGCGCGACATTGCGAGACGGCGGGGCTGCGCCGACGGTCGCCGGCGCGATGACCGTCGGAGGCGCGCGCGCGCTGACGCTGGCTATCGCCTTGGCGCTGGTCGGGCCCACCGCTTGTCGGATGGAGCACGGGAGAGACCCCGCCGCGGACGCGCGGCCGGCGCCTGACTCCGTGGCACCTCCACCGGCCGACGTGGCGCAAGTGCCATCTACCCTCGCCACCCGCGGCGTTCAGATCGCGCTGCTGTATTCCTCGAATCTCCAGGGCGAATATGAACAGTGTGGATGTCCGTCGCATCCGATGGGGGGGCTGGCGCGGCGGGCGAATCTGGCCGAGCGCGCGCGCGCGGATTCCGACGGCGTTCTGATCGTCGACGCCGGGGACATGCTGCTGCCCTCGGGGCCGCCGCCCCCGCACTTCGTGCCGCCAGCGCGGGGCGAGGTCGAACGACGCGCGCGCCTGATGCTCGGCGCCTATGCACGCATGGGTGTCGACGCCATCTTGCCGGCCGAGGGCGATCTGCCCATCGGCCCNNTTCGAGCGCGATCGCCTGGTCACGATCGCCGGTGTGACGATTGGCATCTTCGGCGTGGTGCGCCCCCTGCAGACGGATCGGGAGCGCTGGAACCGATGGCCGATCCAGGTCGCCGACCCGACGACCACGGCGCGCAGCGAGGTCGCATCGTTGAAGGCCCGCGGCGCGCAGATGATTGTCGCGCTGCTCCACCTGGGGGCGCGGGGGAGTGCCAGCCAGCTGTTGCAGGACGTTCCCGGTGTCACCTGGGCGGTGCAGGGCCACAGCGACCAGCAGCTGGAGACGCCCGAGACCTTCGCCGGGGCACGCCTGGTGGAGGCCATGAGCCTGGGCAAGCTGGCGGGGCGCCTGGACATCCACGTGGTCGACGGCAGCATGACCTTTTCGGACAAGGGCGAACGCGCGCAGGTGATGGCGATCGTCGCCGATCACCAAAGACAACTGGCGGCCCTCGAGCGCCGCGCGGCCGACGACAAGACCGATCAGCTACGCGACTACTACAAGTTGCGGCGGCAGGGCATCACCGACGCGATCGCGCGTGACACCGAGCTGGCGCGAAAGCTGCCTGCCGTGATCCGCGGTAGCTGGTACGAAAATCAGATCATCCCCCTGGACGAGTCTGTCCCC
>PMNO01000070.1 GCA_003161835.1 Myxococcales bacterium
GACTTTCCGGCAAGCGACGGCCAAGGACTTCGAGGAAGGCGAGGTCACGGGGGCCAGCATCTTGCCCACCGGCGAGGTGGTTCCCGGTCTGGTCACCACGCGCGTGCGGCTGGACGCCGCCTTCGTGTGGTCTTCCGTTGCCAGTCGCGACGGCAAGACCGGCTATTTTGGCACCGGGGACGAAGGCAAGATCTTCGCGCTGTCCCTGGGCGACGACACCGCGGCCGCGCGACGGATAGCGACGGTGGACGCGCCCTGGATCACCGCGCTGGCGACGCGGCCCGATGGCACGCTGCTGGCGGGCACCACCCCGGGGGGCCGGGTCTTCGCGGTCGATCCCCGGACCGGCGGCACGCGGGTTCTGACCAACGTCGGCACGGGGCATGTCTGGACATTGGCTCGGGATGACAAGGCCGGGCTGACCTACGTGGGAACCGGCGCGCCGGGAAAGATCTTCGCGGTCGATGACAGCGGCAAGGCCCGCCAGGTTTGGGATGCGCACGACAAGCACGTCGTGTCGCTGATGCGCGATGTCGACGGAACCCTCTGGGCGGGCACCTCGGAGGAGGCGATCTTGTACCGGGTTCGCGCCGACGGGAGCGCCGAGGCCATCCAGGATTTCGAGGCGGAGGAAGTGCGGGCCATCGCCCGCGCGCCGTCCGGGTTGTACGTCGCGGTGAATGATTTCGAGCGCGCGTCCGCGCTACCGCCGTCGCCCGGGCCCGCGGCGGCCAAGGGAACCAAGATCGTGCCCGGGGCCGGAACCCCGACATCCGTGGGGGTGCTGCCCCGCCTCGGGGCCCGCAAGTCGAAGGCCGCGGTCTATCGCATCGAACCGGACGGGCACATCGAACAGGTCTTCACGCTGGCCGACGGCTACCTGACCGCTCTGGCGGTGGCCGACGACGGAAGCGTGTACGCGGCGGCGGGCACGCAAGGTCACGTGTTTCGGATTGCCGCCGACCGATCCTCGTCGCTGATCATCGACTTGCCCGAACGACAAGCCTTGACTCTGATGCGAACTGCGGGCGGGCGGCTCTGGGTGGGAACCGGAGACGTGGGCGGCGTCTATCGGGCATTCTCCCCCACGGATCGATCCTCCGGTCACTACTTGTCGAAGGTGCTGGATGCCGATTTCCCGGCCCGGTGGGGGGCAATCCGCTGGCTGGGGTCGCGGGTCACCTTCGAGACGCGCTCGGGAAACACGGCCAAACCGGATGACGGCTGGAGCGGATGGAAGGCCCTCGACAAGATCGAAACCGGCAAGCTTCCGCCGGAGGCGAACGGCGGCGCGGGACACGTCGCGAGCCCCAACGCCCGCTATTTGCAGTATCGCGCCACCCTCACGGACGCGACCAGTCGTCTGCGAGCCGTGACGACCAACTACCTGCCGCAGAACCAGCGCGCCCGCGTCACCGAATTGACCCTGGCCGACGCGGCCGGGGCCGCTCCGGCGCTCGGGGCCGCGACGTCCGGCCCCTCCCCGCGCGGTGGGCACAGCGCGATTTTGAAATTGCGCTGGAAGACCGAGAATCCCGACGGGGATGAGCTCGTGTATCGCTTGTCCGTGCGGCAGGTCGGGCAGCTCGCATGGAGGCCTCTGATGGCCGCGGGCGGCACCGGTGCCGAGGTGCTGACGAAGCCCGAGTACGACTGGAACACCGAGGGCATTCCCGACGGCGTGTACATCGTGCGGGTGATGGTATCGGACGAGCGGAGCCAGCCGCGTGAGCGTGCGCTCGGGTCCGGATTCGATTCCGCGCCGCTGCTGGTCGACAACGGTCGACCGGTGGTCGAAGAATTGACGGCGCGATTCCCCGTGCTGACGGGCCGGGCGCGTGACGCGGCCAGCCCCATCACCCAGATCGAATTCGCGATCGACGGAGGCGAGTTTCAACTGGCGTCGCCCACCGACGGGATGGCCGACGATCTCGTGGAGACGTTTTCGATTGCCTTGCCGGCCCTGGCGCGGGGTCCGCATGCGGTCGCGGTTCGGATCACGGACAGCGCCGACAACATCGGAGCGGCGCAGATAACCCTGAGCGCCCCATGACGAAGGAAGAACCATGACCACCTCGACCCACTCGACCAGCCCCCTTTCGGACGCGGACGACCTGCCGCCAGCTCCCGAGGTCATTCAGATCGAGGTCGGATTGCTCCAGAATTTTTGTGAGCTGCTCTTGTGCCCCACCACACGCGAGGCCGCGGTGGTCGATCCCGCCTGGGAGGTGGATCGCCTGTTGCGGGAGGCCCAGCGCCTCGGCCTGAAGATCACGAAGGCGCTGATCACCCACGGCCACCACGACCACGTCGAGGGCATCGCGGAGTTGGTCGCGCACACGGGAGCGGGGATCGTCGTGAACGCCCGCGAGGTCGACCGCGTGCGCGACGTCTTGAAAGGCACCCCGGTGGAGGGCGCGCCCATCACCACCGTAGCGGATCGCGATGCGGTGCCGATCGGGCAAAGGGGACTGCGGGCACTCGAGACACCCGGTCACACCGTGGGCGGGATGTGCTTCCTGGCGGACGGATACGTGGTGACGGGGGACGTCCTGTTTGTCGGCGGCTGCGGCCGCACCGATTTCCCGGGCGGCGACACCTCCCACCTTTGGACAAGCCTGCAACGCCTGGCAAGGCTGCCCGAGGAGACCCGGGTCTATCCCGGCCACAACTACGGGTCCACCCCGACCTCGACCATGGGCCGTGAATTGCTGGAGAATCCGTACCTGCGTTGCGCCTCCTTCGAGGAATTCAAAGCCCTGCGCGAACGCAAGCGCAAGGCTTGAGG
>PMNO01000571.1 GCA_003161835.1 Myxococcales bacterium
CGTCAACATCTCGATGCAGGATGACCGGACGTTTGTCTCCATCACCGGAAGGGCGCGTCTGACGAGCGATCGACAACTGATCGAGGAGCTCTGGTCCGCCGCCTGGAAGGTCTGGTTTCCAGGCGGCAAGGATGATCCCAGCCTGCGGCTGATTGAAGTAGAACCCATCGAGGCGGAGTACTGGGACGCAGGCGGGCTCGAGGGAATCAAGTATCTGTTTCAGGCCGCCAAGGCATTGGTGACCGGTGCTCAACCGGATTCNNCGCGCCGCACCCTCCACCGGAATGTAGGCCAGCTCCTGGCCAGCGCGGGCGCTCCGTAGCAGGAGCGACCCGCGGCTCATGTCACCGCGTCCCAGAAACTCCGCGGGAAAATACAGGTGGTCGCCGAACACCCGGGTGAGCGGAACCACGTATTTGTCGGTCGCCACGCTGCCCAAGAGGACGAATTGCGTGGTGGCCCCGTATGCCCGCTCCAGGGCCGCGGCATCTTGGAGCAATGGCGCGGTGAAGGCCGGGTTGTTGGCGTCGATCGATGTCTCGGCCCAGCGCCGCAAACGCTCCACGGTCACGCGCTCGGTCAGCGAAATCAATCCTTCCGACGGGCTGATGACGAATCCGCCGGCGAGATCACGCGGCGGTCGCGCAAATGCCTGCGCGTACGTCGCCTTTCCGCGAAAGTACAAACCGCTGACGAAGCTGAACACTTCAGCCAGGACGGCGCCCTCGCCCGAACGCAGCGATTGCGCCAACAAAAACTTCGCGGATGGGTTGAACAGCATGCGCCCGCGTTGACCACCGAGGTTCGCGGGTGACAACAAGAATACCGCGTGCGTGAGAGCCTTCATGTTCGCGCGTTGGGCCAAGCCTTTCCTCTCGATGCAACGACCAAGGACCATACGACGAGCCCCACGAACATTCACGCGGCAGGCGGCAAGGCCACCGTCGCGTGAGAGAGGCGTCGCGGTTACCTCGCGGTGACGTGCGCCAAGCCGGCGTTACCGAATCGCTCAAATGCCTCGCCCGGCCTTGCGAGAACTCCGCGCATTTTCACGGCCGGCCCGAGCCAAGGCGCTGGCATCGGCGGTGCACAACGGGACGGCCCAGGAGGATCTCATGAACACAAGGAACTCGAAAACCTCGACGATCGTACTGGCCGCTGTGTCGCTGATGGGATTGGCCCTGAACAAATTGCCCTCCGATCCCGCCCCCACGTTTCGGCTGGCGTTGTTCCGCACCACGTTCTAACGACGACGACGATGACGCTCAAATCCACACGCGTAATCTTGGTACCCACCGACTTCTCCCGGGCGTCTGATCGGGCCGCCACAACGGCGGCGGAGCTTGCGGAGCTCCTGGGGGCATCGGTGGAACTGCTCCACGTCAGCGCGCCTGTCCCGGCCGTCGAATCGGCCCCCGGGGGCTTGTCGCCCACCGGGGGGCCGCCTGTGCTTCTCGGGGAGCAGGCCGACTCTGGCGAGTTGAACGACGGGGCCGAACGCCTACGCCAACGCGGAATCAAATGTTCCACCGCCCGAACCATGGGGAAGACCCACGTCGAAATCGTCGCTCACGCGCGAGAGATTGCCGCCGGGCTCATCGTCATGGGCAGCAACGAACACTCCGGTATCGCCGCCACTTTCCTGGGGCACGTCTCGGAGAAGGTGGTCCGACACGCGCCCTGTCCGGTGCTGGTGGTGCCTCTGCAGGCATCCGAGGCCGCGTCCATTCCCGAGGACGACGATCCATTGGGTCTCACCCTCATGTCGCCTCTGGTCGGAACCTGACAGCTGTGACCCCGCGAGGCCGGTTCAAGCCCTGGCCCGCGCGACCGTGAGGGTTCTTCAGGCAGCGGAGGCCTGAGCGTTTTGTTTCCGCTGAAGGGCCAATTGCTCCGCGCGTACCTGAAGTAGCTCGCGCAAGATGATCTGCGCGGAGGCCGCGAACGGCACGGCCACGATCGCCCCCGGGATCCCGGCAATTTCTCCAAGGAACAGAATCGATAGGGTTACCACCAGAGGATTCACGTTGACCGCCCGACGAAAGACAAGAGGGCCGAGCACGTTTCCTTCGAGCTGCCCGTAGACCACGAAGTAGATCACCGTCGCGACACCGTGCCACATTCCCCCGGTGACGAACGCCAGCGCGGAGATGATGGTTCCGGCCACAAACGGCCCGGCATACGGGATCATGCTCGACACCCCGCTGAGGATGCCGAGTGGCAGAAAGAATGGCATGCGAGTTATCGCAAGAAACACGGTGGTCAGGGTCGCGTTGACCGTACAGATCAGCGCCACGCCACCGACATACCCGCCGATTGAGTCATAGATCTTTCGCACCACGTCGCGGTACGTATCACGATGCTCGGGACGCGTCTGCATCAACGCGGCCCTCAGCAGCGGTCCCCCGAAGATGAGCATGAACATCATCAGGAACAGCACGCTCACGCTGGCGCCAACTAAGCTGAACAAGCCGCCCACGGCGGTCAGGACAGGATCGGCCGCTCGTGTGAGCACTCTCGGGATATCCTTCTGCGCCTGCGCAATACGTTCCGCAAGGTCAAGGCGCTCATCCAGTCGCTGAAACACGGCGCTCTGCTTGATCGTGTGAACGTATTCCGGGGCTTTCTTGCCAAGTGCCTTCCCCTGAGAGATCACTGGCGGAATCAGCGTCACAGCAATTCCACCGAGTAGCGCCAGCAAGGTCACTCCAACCAATCCAATCGCAAGGGCCCGCTTCATTCCCCACTTCACCAGGCGCTGCACGGCATGGTCGAGCGCGACCGCGAGGAGAAGCGCAGCACCGCTGAGGGTAATCGCGAACAGAGAGTGAAATACTGCAGCCACCAGCGCCACGACGGCGAGGACACCAAACGCGACCGTGAAGGTCGTCTTCAGCGTGACCTGGGATCGCTGCACCTCACGGCTGGGCCCGCTTCTTTTGCTCGTCTCGGCTGGTACCATGGCGGCCACAAGAGGCACGAACCGTGCCGGCACAAAAAGGGNNGCCGTGTAGCGATTTGGTTACCTTGAGTCTGAACCTTGCGCCTGAGTTGTTTGGCGAATCACGAAGGACCGTGGTTCATCGACGGTGCCAGATCTCTTGGCACCTCTTGGCACGATTGTCGCTGCTCAGCAGCGCGTGCCCTTTGTATCGCGGTCTAAACAGGAGGAATTCCCATGTTCATAGCGCTCGCAATAGTTCTCGCTCTCGCTTGGATCTTTGGGTTCGGAGTATTTCACGTGGCATCCTTTGCAATCCACATTCTGGTTCTTGCCGCGGTTGTCAGTCTGGTCCTGCACTTCGTGAGAGGGAAGAGAACCGCCACCTGACTTGATCGAACTACGGGNNGGGCCAGGCGCAACTCGTGGAGGAGAAGATGAACGTCAAAGAAGAACCGCAGCACTCCGCGCCGAATCGACCGTCGCTGCCCCAGGGCGATACTTACGTGTCGATGCCACCCGACGAGGTTCAACTCCCGGCGGGAGCGGGTGGCGTTACACCAAGAGGCATGTCAACGCCGGCCCTCCTGAAGGAGATCGGTGTGGAGCTGAGCCATCTGGCACGTCAGCAGGTCGAGCTGGGGCTGTCCGAGTTCAAGGCTGATGTGAAAAGGGAAATGGGGGTGGCCGCCGGGCTCGGCGCCGCCGGCATCGCGGCTCTCATGGTCGGCAATCTCTTGCTGGTCGCGGCGGCACTGGCACTTTCGCAGTGGTTGCCGGCCTGGATCGCGGCGTTGATCATGGCTGGTTTCGTCGCGGTGGTCGGCGGGTTGATCGGCTCGGTTGCCTGGATGAAGAGGGTGCGCGTGCCCTTGNNGTCGGCACCCAGGGAGGTCGGCGCGCTCGGATCCGCAAGTCATGCCGAGGCCGTCGCGGACAGTCGCGTCGACAAGAACACACTCCCCTTGCAGCAGCACGAGATCGAGGAGACCCGCGGTCACCTTGATAGCCTGCTGACCGAACTGGATCATCGACGTCACGCCTTTGGCTTTCGGCAGATCGTTGTCCGTCATCAGTTGCCGCTGCTCTTCGGCGCTGGAGCCGTGGCGGTCGCGGCTATCGCGGGCGCGGTGATCGGGGGGCGATGGCAATACAGGCGCGTGCAGCGCCGGAATTCCCTTGCTGGGAGGGCCGGCCGCTTACGTTTGGCCCTGGAACGGGCTGTTCGTTCACCGGATGATGTGGCGAGAACGACGCCTTCTCTCCCGAAGAGGGTGCTCGCCAGCGTGCTGGTGGCCGTGGCCGGTTTGGCTACCCGAAAATTGCTGGCTCAGGTCTTCGAGGCCGCACCCATCCACGGAGCGGGACGACCTGTTATCCGATGAGCGCGAGGGGCGAAAAACGCACACTCGCTGGGTAGGTGCGGGCAGCACCGGCCCCCTCCGTGGTATGCGGGGGGCATGAAGCCCCGCGCACGTTCGATGCCGGTTGTCACCGCCGTCGCGCTGACCTTGATCATGTTGGCGCGTGCAAATCCGTCCGCCGCGTTCGAGCCCATCGAACCCCTCCCCCCGGCGCCTGCACCGCGCGCGCCCAAGGCACCCGCCGACGTCGCAGAACCTCCCGCGGAGGCGATCAAGACCGCCAGCGGGCTGGCGACCAAGGTCATCGTGAAAGGCAAGGGTGCTGGCCACCCCGGGCCGTACGATCGCATCACGGTTCACTACACCGGCTGGACCAGCACCGGCCGGATGTTCGACAGCTCGATCCCCAACGATGAGCCCACCACCCGCGCGCTGAACACGGCCATCGCCGGCTGGGTCGAGGGCGTGCAGTTGATGGTGAAGGGGGAAAAGCGCCGCCTCTGGATTCCGGCCGAGCTTGCCTACGGCGAACGTGCCACCCGACTCGACGCGCCCGCCGGTGCCCTCGTGTTCGACATCGAGCTGCTCGACTTCGTGTCCATGCCCGAACCCCCGCAGGTCCCCGTCGACGTGGCGGCAGCCCCCGAGGACGCCAAGAAGACGTCATCCGGGTTGGCCTACAAGATCATCAAACGCGGCAAGGGCAAGCAGCGCCCCGCCCCATCCAGTACCGTCGAGGTTCACTACAGCGGCTGGACCCCCGACGGAAAGATGTTCGACAGCTCCGTCGAGCGCGGCAAGCCCACCAGCTTTGCCCTCGACAGCGTCATCAAAGGCTGGACCGAGGGCGTGCAGCTGATGGCCGTCGGTGACAAAGCCCGCTTCTGGATCCCCGGCAAGCTCGCCTACGGGGACAAGCCCGCCCGCGCCGGCGCACCCGCGGGCCCCCTGGTCTTCGACATCGAGCTGCTGGCGATCAAGTAGCTGCGCCAGCGCGCAAGTAGCTCTTGGGGACGAGGGAGATGGGCCAGGCCCGGCATGGGGCGACAACCAGATTGCCGTGCTAGCCTCTAACCTGAACGGAACTCCTGGATTTCGTTTCGGTTCGCCTCAACGCGTTGGAGGCTGGACCCTCCAATCTCCTCGCGCATCCTCGCGGAGTGCCCCCCCTCAGCGCTCTCGAGTTCGAATCTTGCCAACCAACGATCCGAAGGAAGAGGCGCTGCTCAAGGCGGGGGCTTTACAGAGCGCGATTTTCAACAGCGC
>PMNO01000182.1:0-180 GCA_003161835.1 Myxococcales bacterium
GCTTCGTGACCGCCACGATGGCGGCGACGAAGAGCACAACTTGAATCCAGCCGATGACAGTCATGTGATTTGTCCTCAAAACCTTTCGGGGCGAATCAACGCGTAAACGAGGTAGACCGCGAGCAACACGGCAAGACAAGCGCCCACGCCATAGTCAATGGTCATGATGTTTTTCTCCTA
>PMNO01000182.1:199-5817 GCA_003161835.1 Myxococcales bacterium
CGCGCGCTTCTAGCGCCGCGGTTGGGGCAGGTGACGCCGCGCGACTTCCTGGCACTTTGGGTCGGCGTCGCACTCGCGAAATTTTAGCGCGAGGGCCGCCTCGTTGTGACAGAACGCGCGCATCGACCGCGACGCCGCGGGGTCGCAGATGGTGGTGAGGTTCTGCATCGTTCGCAGGTAGAGCGGAATCCGCTGCGCGTCGGAAAGTGCCTGGATCTCGCGGGTGTCGGCCGTGCCGAGCCACCATATGAGGATGCATCCGCAGACGAGCGCTACCCCCGCCCCGAGCACCAGCAACCAGCCGTGCGGCGACGCGCGGTACGGAAGCACGGGCCGCTCGCGCACCGGCGAATCGGTTGGGCGGACCACCCTCAACGTCGGCATCGGCCCAGTCGGGAATGCATCAGCAGGGCCAGCATGCAGGCGGCAGGCGAAGGCGGACCGGGAATCGGCACGCGTCTTGATTGCGAAGTCCGGGAAGGCGTACCGTCTCCCCCCGCCCAACCATGTCGACCCTTCCCAACACGCCCGCNNCGCCTGAAGCTGTACATCGGATTCGCCGCCGGCGTGGGCAAGACGTACAGGATGTTGGAGGAGGCCCATGCCCTGCGACGCCGGAACGTCGACATCGTCGTGGGGTTCGTCGAGACTCACGGCCGCGCCGAGACCGTGGCGCTGCTCGCGGGCCTGGAGGTCGTGCCGCTCCGACGGATCGAATACCGGGGCGTCGGAGTCGAGGAGATGAGCCTCAACAACATTCTCAATCGCAAGCCAGCGGTGGCGATCGTGGACGAGCTGGCCCACACCAATGTGCCGGGCAGTCGAAATCACAAGCGCCATCAGGACGTGACCGAGCTCCTGGACGCGGGCATCAACGTCATCGGTGCGTTCAACGTGCAGCACCTCGAAAGCCTGAAGGACATCGTGGAACGCGTCACGGGGGTGGTGATTCGCGAGACCATCCCGGACGGCTTTCTGAAGCAAGCCGATCAAGTNNGTTCCCTGGGCGTTGGAGCATTTCTTCAAGGATCAAAATCTCCAGCACCTGCGCGAACTCGCCCTGCGCGAGGTGGCCGAGAGCGTCGAGCGATCGGTATCCGCGCGATCGATCTAGGCCCAGGCGCCTGGCGCGCGGAAGGAAGTGGGCGGCGCGCTGTCGCGCATCGCGGTGTGCTTGTCCTCGTCGTCTCCCCGCGCGGCGGCGCTGGTGCGCAAGGCGTCTCGATTGGCCGGCCGCCTCAACACCGATTGGTTCGTGGTCTTCGTCGAGACGCCGCGGGAGGCGCCCGATCAGATCGACGCCGAGGCCCAGCGCCACCTGCTGGCCAACACCGATCTGGCGCGAGAGATGGGGGCCGAGGTGGTACGCCTCAAGGGCGTCGATCCGGTCGAAGCGATCCTGGAGTTTGCCCGTTCTCACAGTGTGGGCCACCTGGTCGTCGGTCGATCGGGCCAGCCCCGCTGGCGGCAACTCCTCGGACGAACGATCCCCCTCCGCCTGGTCAGGGAGGCGAGCGGTCTGGACGTGCACATCGTCGCGACCGAGGAAGATGCAGGTCGCCCGTGACATTGGGTCGCAAGCTGGCCCTGGCGCAGGCGCCGCTGGCGCTGGCCCTGGTGGTTGTCGGAGTGGTTTCGACGGTGGTGACGACCCGGTTGGGCGAACGCTCCCGTCTCATCCTGGCGGACAACTACCGCAGCGTCCTGGCGGCGCAACGCATGAAGGAGTCGCTGGAACGCATCGATAGCCTGGCCGTGTTCAAGATCCTGGGGCGTCTGCCCGAGGCCACGTCGGACATCGCCACCCACCGAAGCAGCTTCGAGAGCGAGATCCGGGTGCAAGAAGGGAACATCACGGAAAATCGGGAGAGCGCGGTCACCGACCACCTGCGCGCGGCGTGGAACGACTACCAGGTGGCGCTCGACCGGTACCTGGCCCTGCCCGCCGGGCCCGAGGTCGCGGCGCGATACTTCTCGGATTTACAACAGCGGTTCGAACGCGTGAAGAGCCTGGCGGAGGAGATCCTTTCCATCAACCAGGATGCCATGGTCAGGAAGAGTGATCGCGCGGTGGATAGCGCCCGCCTGTTCGAGCGCGTGGTCATCAGCGCGGTGTTTGCGGCCCTGTTGCTCGGCGTGGTGGCCTCGGCCACTCTCACCGCCCGCCTCCTGCGGCCACTGCGCGTGGTCAACGCGACGGTCCGGCGTTTCGGCGCCGGAGATCTCGCGGCGCGCGCGATGGTCCAGGGAGAGGACGAAATCGCGGACCTCGCGGTCGAGTTCAATCGCCTCGCGGAGACCTTGGAACGCTACCGGGCGAGTACCCTCGAGGAGCTGATCCAGGGCCAACAGGCAGCGCAGGCGGCGATCGACGGCCTTCCCGATCCGGTGCTGCTGCTCGATGCCAAGGGAAGGCTGCAGGGCGCCAACACCGCCGCGAACACCCTGCTCCTGATTGACCCGGATCGCTCCCCTGGGGAGGCATTCGCGCGCGCCGATCCGGGTGTGCGGGCGGTCGTCGAACGGCTGCGTGGCCACGTCCTGGCGGGCAAGGGCGTCTACGTGCCGCGCGGCTTCGAGGATGCCGTGCGCGTCGGAGAAACGCCCGAAGGGGAACGGATGTTCCTCCCGCGCGCAACCCCCATCTATGGCGAGACCGGGGCGGTGACTGGAGTGGCGATTGTCATGCAGGATGCCACGAAGCTGTTCCGGTTCGACGAGTTGAAGAACAATCTCGTCGCCACCGTGGCGCACGAATTCCGGACCCCGCTCACCTCGCTGCGCATGGCGTTGCACATGTGCACCGAGCAGGTGGTCGGACCGCTGACGGACAAGCAGGCCGATCTCCTCTTCGCGGCCCGGGAGGACTGCGAGAGATTGCAGGTCATCGTCGATGATCTGCTGAACCTCTCGCGCATCGAGGCCGGTCACATCGATCTGCACCGTCGCCGGGCAACCCCGGACGGGCTCGTCGATCTGGCGGTGGAGGTGCACCGCGCCGCCGCGACCCAGGCCGAGGTCGTGCTGCGCAAGGAGGTGCCACCCGGACTGCCGGAGGTCTTCGTCGATCCCGACCGCCTGCAGCTCGTGTTCACCAATCTCATCAGCAACGCCATCCGGTACTCCCCGGCCCACAGCGAGATCGTGATCCGGGCGCGACGGGAGGACACGTCTGGCGAGCCCCTGAACCACCGGGCGCCACAGGCCGAGAACGTCAGGTTCGAGGTCGCCGACAGCGGCCCCGGAATCCCGCTAGAGCACCAAAGTGGGCTCTTCGAGAAGTTCTTCCGGGTCCCGGGCAGCCCGGAGGGAGGGTCGGGCCTGGGACTCTTCATCGCGAGGGGATTGGTGCAGGCACATGGTGGACGGATTGGCGTCGAGAGCGCCTCGGGCAAGGGGACCACATTCTGGTTCACGATTCCGATCGCGGTGATCGCCGGCGCGCACGCATCGTGAATCTCCGGTCCGGGGGGTACCATGGGATCACCCATGAACGATCGCGAGCCCCGCGGCCCGAACCGCCGCCGTCAGCCGAAACAACTCCCGATGGCCGGCACGTCTCCGAGCGCAACGGCGAGCGCGACGCGCGACCGCGACCCGGTGTGCGGGATGATGGTTCCGACGGACGCGCCCCTGTACTTCGATTTCGCCGGGAAGCGCTACGTGTTCTGCGCGGCATCGTGCCTACAACGGTTCAAGGTTGACCCTGGCTCGTTCCTGAAAGGACCGGATCGCGGGTCCCACCCGGCGTCCCCGCCCTTGCCCTCGCCCCCGTTCTCGCCCCCCTCGTCCTCGTACGTCTGCCCCATGCACCCGCAGATCCTTCTCGATCACCCGGGCAGCTGCCCGATCTGTGGCATGGCGCTCGAGCCCCGGGAGATCACCCTCGATGGTGACGCCACGAACCCCGAGCTCGCCCGCATGTCGCGTCGTCTCTGGGTCGGCGTGGTCCTCTCGGCCCCCTTGATGCTGTTGGCGATGGCGCACATGTTGCCGTTCGCCGGGCTCCACCGGCTGGCCGTGAGCCCGGCTCGCGGTTGGAGCGAGCTCCTGCTCGCCACCCCCGTGGTGGTGTGGGCCGGTGCGCCCTTCTTCGCGCGGGCGTGGCGGTCGATCGAGCGGCGCAGCCTCAACATGTTCACCCTCATCGGTCTGGGCGTCGGCGTGGCCTATGGATACAGCCTGGTGGCGACGGCGCTCCCCGGGTTGTTTCCGCAGTCGCTGCGCGATCGCTTCGGCCACGTGGGTGTCTACTTCGAGGCGGCGGCCGGGATCGTCACCCTGGTCCTGCTGGGGCAAGTGCTCGAGCTGCGCGCCCGCGGTCGAACCGGCGCCGCGATCCGCGCGCTCTTGAACCTCGCCCCCACGATCTCCCGCCGTATCCGCGGCGGCGCGCAAGACGGTACGCAAGGCGGCACAGAGGACGGCATCGAAGAAGACGTACCCCTGTGCGAGATCCAGGTGGGGGACAGGCTGCGGGTGCGCCCGGGAGAGAAGGTCCCCGTGGATGGCGTGGTGCTGGAAGGAACCAGCGTCGTCGACGAGTCCATGATCACCGGCGAGCCCATGCCCGTGGCGAAACAGGCCGGGGACCAGGTCACCGGCGCCACGGTCAACGGGACGGGGGGACTGGTCATTCGAGCGGAGCGCGTGGGCGCTCAGACTTTGCTGGCTCGGATCGTGAAGAACGTCGGCGAGGCCCAGCGAAGCCGGGCGCCCATACAAAGGCAGGCCGACATCGCGGCCAGCATCTTCGTGCCGGCGGTCATCGGCATCGCGGGGTTGACGTTCGCCCTCTGGGCGACGCTGGGTCCGCAGCCCCGCCTCGCTCATGCGCTGGTCAATGCCATCTCCGTGCTCATCATCGCCTGCCCCTGTGCGCTGGGCCTCGCGACGCCCATGTCCATCATGGTCGCGACCGGCAAGGCGGCGGCTCACGGTGTGCTGTTCCGCGACGCCGAATGTATCGAGCTCCTGCGCAAGGTGGACACGCTGGTTTTCGACAAGACGGGAACCTTGACCGAGGGCAAGCCCAAGCTGGTGACGGTGGTGACTCTGGTGCCCGACCACTTCGACGAGCGCGAGCTCGTTCGGCTGGCTGCCACGCTGGAGAAGGGTAGCGAGCATCCCCTGGCCGCCGCCGTCCTCGAGGGTGCCACCGAGCGCCAGTTGGTCCTGGCCAAGGTGGAGGCGTTCCAATCGATCACGGGCCGCGGCGTCTGTGGGCGGATCGAGGGCCGTGAGGTCTCGCTGGGCGATGCCAGGCTGCTCTCCGCGCTCGGGATCGATCCGGCGAGCAGCCGTCCCCGGACCGATGCCCTGCGCGCCGCCGGTCAGACCATCGTGTACGTGGTGGTCGACGGCAACTTGGTCGGATTCCTGGGCGCCGCCGACCCGGTGAAGAAGACGGCCCCCCGGGCGCTGGCGCAGCTCCGCGCCGAGGGACTGCGCATCGTGATGCTGACCGGGGACGCGCGAAAAACCGCCGAGGCGGTCGCGAGGCAGCTCCACATCACCGAGGTCATGTCCGAGGTCTTGCCGTCGGACAAGGCCGATGCGATCAAGCGGCTACAAGCCCAGGGGCGGGTGGTGGCCATGGCCGGCGACGGCATCAACGA
>PMNO01000388.1 GCA_003161835.1 Myxococcales bacterium
AATTGTCGCTGGATGTCAACGGTCAAGGCGCTGTTGCCATTTGTGCGGCGTAAATAGGCCAGCTCCTGTTCGCTCGCCTCAAATTCATTCATACGGAATGAACGGCCAAATCGCGGGTTCGCAAGATTGTTTGAAAACGCCTGCAGGGCGTGAATCCTCTCGTGAAAAATCACGCCGCGCAAAGCATCTGGATTGCGGAAAGCGCCACTAGCAATCGTTACTGTCTTGGTTCTTGGATTGCTCTCTCCCCAGATCGGCGTGCCATCGCTTTGAAAGAGTTCGTCCGCAACCGCGTACTTCCATCCCCTCGGAAGCGCTGCTATTCCCCAAGCGCGGGCGTACTTGGCTACCCCAGCAGCACTCTCTTCAGGTTGGTCGTATCCCGATCCTTCCCATCCAGGAAGGCCAACATCTGACTCCCCCCTTGCTGGGGTCACACGGACGTCCCCGCCCCCCTGGGCCTCATAATGGCTGCCGTTTTCCCCGACGAGGGATTGCATAGAGCAAACCCGCAGTAAGACCAGCAATTCCTCCAAGCATTATGTCGCGTTGGGTACCGTTAAGAGTTCTCATGTCTTCGTCGGAGGCGAACACGTGCGTTCCGTGCTGAACGGTTATCGCGTGGACCCTGCCCGATGCAGGGTCAGGTTTCCGCGGTAACGTGGTCGCGAATACCGCGTTGAGATAGAAGGACCTTCCGAGAGCGTAGAAGAGTCCCGCTAGCAATAGTCCAATCAGTACGCGCCGCCACCACGGAGTTCCCATCAGAAGCACCCGTTAGCAACGCAGGTTACTGACCCTCCAGATGCAGCTCCACCCCCGACGCCGAACCCTACGGTCCCACCACCGCCGGTGATTGGACGGCCGTCCGCACCCCATCCGTAGAACGTATCCACAGAGCCGTACGCACCCAAGCCGAGACCGGAACTTGTAGTGGCGAAGGGGCCGCGAAGCTCATACACCGCGTCGGCATTCTGAGACGAAAGGGCCTGAACCCCTACTGACGCTCTGCCGGTGCTGTAGCCGACGCCAGCCCCAATATCACCGTACGTTTCAAGATTCCAATGCCCATCAATCGCGACTCCCCAACCAAAGTTGACGTTCACACCGAATGGGGATGGCAACTGAAGGTTTGCTGCGAATCCGATCTGCAGTGTCCACGCCACGGCCATCGGTCTCCCATCCGCGCCCATCAACGCACCCGAGGTCCCGTGTGCCAAGGCCCACATGAAGAAGTCCTCCTTGCTCCAGGCCCCCACGCCGTTCGTCTTGAGGACTGAATCGATACTCCCCCCGTTTGACGCGTCCGCCGCCGCCGCTCCCGACGCCATCCCTATGGCCCGTGACCGGGCGATGCTTTCCCCCGACCCGCCATCCCCCCGGGGCCTTTTCCCTCCCTCATGTCATTGAAACTTCAGAATCTGAGGATCGGACTTTCCGACCTTCTCGATTCTTACCACAAACCCCCTGCCTCCCGTTTTTCCGTTCTCCACAGGGGCGGTGAATGACACATTCCACCACGTCTTCCACTCCGCGACGCTTGGCTCCAAACCTGCCGTCGAGATACCGCGGTCCACCGCGACCTTAATGGCCTTTTCTACCAGTACAGATTTCTCGGACTCTGACAGCAACGCAGCCTCCTTTGAATCGGGCGCCGTCGAGACGCGAGATCCGGCCGGGTACGGCACCGCCTGTGGCCGACTCTTTCCACAAGCGCCCACGACTACCACTGCAACTACACACCAAAGTTTTACTGTAAATTCACTCATCGGAAAATGATGTCCTGTGTCTTCCCAATGTTTGTCTGAACTCCACCGCCAATCCTATAGATATTGGCGCTCTCAACAACGTAGTGAGGAATTGGCTCATTTCCCCAGTTGAACCAATCCTGCGGACTCGCGCTCGGCAACCATGCCAGGCCGTCTCTGGGATCAATACCGACGTTGGGATGAACGTGAAAGGATCCAACCACGTCCGCCCCCTCGGGGGGATCCGGAACACTGATAGAGTCTATCTGTCCCGGCGGCCAGCGCTCAACCCGATACTCGCCAAGGAAGAATCGAGCAATCGGATTCGAGCGGCTTATTATTTATCCTCCCTGCTCGTGTCGGTCGTCTGGCGCGCCAGTTCCCGGTCTGGAGTCAGAAAATGCCCGACGGATCTCTCTGCGAACTCCCGGAGAATTCAGAGGCTCATCAGGGTCTAGTTGCCCTTCCTGTGGCTCTGGTGCATCAGGAAGAAATTTACTACTGACCTTGATCTGGTCTCCCGATCCGCCATCCCCCTGGGCCCCGGCTCAGTTCGGCTGGCGTTGCTTCGGCCGATGTGGTTGAGGTTCGGGCGGACCACTTGGCTTTCTGATTCGTTCCAGCGCCAGTTTTATTGCCTCCGAAGATCCTAGAGGTCCGCTTTGATCCTTCCTTTCTTCATAGGCTTTTTCTAGCGCTGGAATTGCGGACGCAGCCTTGGGGCCGATAAACCCGAGCGCCGCGGCTGCCCCGCCTCTTACGGCATCGTTTACATCTCCCAGAAGCACCACCAAACGCCGGATGATCTCTGGATCACTGGCAACTGACGCGTGGTCCCTCACGACGTCAGCTAGCGCCATGGCATCGTCGCCCCTTCGCTGAGACGTTCCGCCCTTCTCCACCTGCCCAATAGCCCTGAGGATCTTCTGCATAGTCTCTGTCCTCGATGGAGGCTGCGTCGATGGCGAGGCGACCACCGAAACAAGAATCATGACCGATGTTGTATACATCATCTTCATCACCAAAAGTTCGTGTATGCACGGTTGACGGGAGTCGTGTTGTTCGGGGGCAGCATTGGAGTCACACCGTATTGCGTGGACGGTAGAATCGGGCCCGCCATCGGGGCCTTGCCGACGCCGAAGGTGTTAGGAAGCTTCAGCCCGTCGTAGAACTGGGCTGATCCGGTAGTCGTCCAGTAACCGTGCGAATTCGCCGGCACTTGCCAGGCAAAAGTGTCATCCGCCGGATACTTCCCGTAATAGATCGTGCGATCTTTCCCTGCGTTGACCTTCCAAGCCTCGTAGTAGTCCCCGCTCTGTTGGGCCACGACGTTTCCATTCGCGTCGTCGATTTCGATCTCAAAGTGAACCCGCTGGACCACATGCCCCCCCTCTACCGAGGGCTGGCTCAGCTTCCAGTTTCCCCGCAACTCGCGCTGGCCGGGCGAAGGGACCTTTTCAGCACCCAACCCGCCCATGCCGGTCGGATCCTCCTGACTCCCCTCCTGCTGTCTTCCAATACTCTGCCCCCCCTGGGCCGATCCTTGCGTCACCGGCTGAATCTTGGTCCAGCCATACGACGCACCTGCCCACACCGCGCCCTGGAATGCAGCGCTAAGCAAGCCGTCGCCGCTGATACTACCTCCGTTCGCGAGACTCGCGAAGGTAGCGCCCATCATGCCGCCTACGGCCCCACCGACTACACGTGAAGCGACCTCGGCGACCGTGGCACTGGCCTCCAGTCCATGGGCGATCCCACCCCCAACCGCGCCACCCAACGCGCCCCCGATGATTCCGCCAGTCATTCCGGCGGCCAGTCCAATCAGATTGACGCCGATCGCCTGATCCCACGCCATTCCGGCCTGGTGCATGGCCACCGTGTTGATCGTGGCGCTCAGCGCAGCAAACGCGAGTCCACACCCGAATCCTCCTGTCTCGGCGCAAGTTACGACACCCACCACCCCGAGCACGATGTTGAACACCCCAAGGCCCGACAGCGAGAAGTACCCGGTCGGATCCGTCAAGCTCAGCGGATTGTTCAGGACGTAGCTGTACCGGTTGTAGCTCTGCAGATTCGCCGCGAACTGCACGTTCGGATCCGGCGAGAGGAAGCGCCCTATGACCGGGTCGTACACGCGGCCGTTCATGTTGACCAGCCCAACGTCCGGAATCGCTTCGTGTCCCGTGAATCCGCGGTTGCCAACCGGTTGGTCGAAGACCGTCGGACTGCTGGCGGCCGTACCATCTGGATTTCGACGCGCTCCCCACGCGTCGTAGTCCATCAACGTCGACGCATTTGCGCCCCAGGTTGGATCCGACACGCGGCCGTAGTCGTCGCTGATGGCCGTAACCGACCCCAGGTGATCGGTATGGAAGTACTTCATCGCGGCCGTCGATGACGCCGCTGCCACGGTCACGACCTTCAGGGCGACAGCAGAGCCCCCATGGTGGCCACCCGCGAACAGGAAAAGCGAGTGCTCTTTCGTGCCGTCCCCCCGGGTTGTCTGTTCGTACAGACTCTTACCAGTGGCGCCCAGCCCCACGTAGACCGTGCGCGCCAACGACGCGCCACCCGGCGTGGCTCGGAGCGTTTGGACTNNCTCGATTGCCGTCGGCGTTGTAGATGAAGTCGACGGCTCCCCTGTCGTGGCCGAGCGACGTGGCCGGGTGACTGTAGATGCTGGTCACCTTGTTCGACGGGTTGTAGCCGATGTCGCGCTCGCTCCCGCCGGTCAGATTCCCAGCGGCGTCGTACTGGAAGGTCGGTCCACCGCCCACGGAACACACCGCGTGGGGTCCGGCACTGCACGCGCCGTAGATGTACGTCTTGCCGTTCCTCTGGGTGATGTTGCCGGCGGCGTCGTACGCGATGGATTCCCCTGTCGTGCTCCCCGTCAAGCGATCGAGCCTATCGTACTGGAAGGCTTCGTTGTAGCCGCCAACGGTTCCAGGATTGGTGCGAATTCGTTGCAGCAGGTTGCCGACCTCGTCATAGGTGAACCGAATGTCCTGAATCTGCGTATTCCCGCTCGCCTGGCTGGTGCTGGTGATTCCGGTGACCCAGCCGCTGACGGGATTCCGCGTAGACACCGTCTTCACCCCATTCCGTGTGACTTCGCCGGTCACCTGGCCCCCGGCATCCATCGCCGTTGCCACCCAGTACGTCGGACCCGGCGATGCGTCGTCGACGTACCTTGTCGCCGCGAGCCCCGCCGTCGATTCGTAGACGGCGTTCATGATTCCCTGGCGCGTGTAGTGGTACCCAGCGACCAACCTCGTGCTGCCCGCGCTGACCCCCGTGATGGAACACGGCAAGCTCAATCGTTGTGTCGGCAGACCACGTGTCCGCCGTAAACGAAGACATTTTCCTGCTCCTGTTCCCGGGCTTCGAGCGTCCGACCCCCGATGCAAGCAGGCGTTCCGCAGTCGTGAGGCCCAGTCGCGGGTTTCTGGCCGCGTGAGCGGTGCGCCAGACGCGACGGTGGGCGCGCGAGCACTCGACGCGGCGGCGATTTCCCGCCGCGAACCAACGGAGATTGTCCTCCTTCAGCGTCGTGGGCCGGTCCGCGATCAGCGCCGATCCTTCCAGTAGTCGGGCTTTTGTTTATCGTGCATGACCGCGATGATTTCGACAATCTCGTCGGCCAGGATCCGGTACATCACTCCATAGGGGGAAGTCTTCGACGAGACGACGGCGCACGCCGAGTTCTTTGGGGACGGATGGCATGAGAGGCCAGCGCAAGGGATGAGCGACGATGTCTCTGATGGCGCTGTCGACGGCAAGCGTGAATCTCTCGCCAAGACCAGCGCGTGCCATCTGATACCGACGCGCAGCAGCTCGCTGCTCGATGCGAGCGGGCCGGAGGATCCGGTCAGGATGTCTATCGATCACGCGGCTGGATCTGTTTCAGTTCGGCGAGCAGCTCGTCTCGTGCTTCTTCCCATGGTGTCGAATCGATCTGCCCGGAATCGGCAGCGGCCACGCGCCGCTGGATCTCCTCGGCCCACGCCGCATCGACGACCGCAGGATCGTCGATGCTGTGCCACAGCGCTTCGGCGAGGCGTTCCCGCTCGCTCGGATCGAGCTTGAGCGCAGACTCAAGAATCTCTTTTGCAGCGGTGGTCATGACTGTTTCAGTCTACCTCGGGTCGCAGCGGCGGGCTCGCGGCATTCGCTGATCTGCGCCGCCCGCGCCCCCCGCCACGGAGCCGAGCGTCGCACGCGGCGCGCCACCAAGCGGCGCGGTCGTTGCCGGAGGACGACGGTCGTCGCGAGGGTCGCCCGACCCAACGACCGTGATCCGCCAAGCACGGGCGACCTCCGCGCATCTCCCGCGCCCGCCACAATGAAGACCGGCCCTGCCGCAACCATTCCCCTTAGCTGCGCGCCCTCGCGCAGGCCCCACCGCATGCCCACGTGCCGGGCCCCCTGGCCGTGCAAGCCGGCGGACTGCGCCGCCGGCGACCGGGGCCTGTGGTCGATGCCGAACTGTGCCCGGAGGGCCAAGAGGCCGGTGCCCGCGCAGCAGCCACTCAGAGTGGCCCCGAGTAGAGCGCCCCTTCCCCCTGGGATTCCTTGACGGAGCGGAGCGCGACGCGCGGAACGACAGGGGGGGGCCGGGGGTGGCCGGGGGTGGCCGGGGGTGGGGGTCCAGGGGGGCGACCCGAAGGCTAACATGCCGCATTTGGGCACTGGAACTGTACTTTCCCGTTGATTACGGCCCCTTGCCGCCTTCCGCGATCCGTCAAGTCTGACGCAGTGCGATCAACCTTGGTGGGGTCTCCTCGCAGAGACCACGAGGAGTTGGCGGCGCCGCTCTCCGGCTTTGAGATTCCCGCCGAACTGGCACCGCCGGCGGACGACGCCTGTCCAGCGGGGGAGTAGCGCCGGGCGCCCCCCATGCACACGGCCGCAACGCGCGCCACGTGCCGTCTGTGCAGCGTTTACAAGCTGTTGTAGCCGCAGATCCAGGTCCCGAGGTCGGCGCCCGTGGATGACGTCTTTCGGCCGAATCGATCGTAGACAATCGTTCTTTCATTGCATTTGCGGAACTACTCTCACCGTCACCTTCTCTGTATCGATTTCCTGACCAAAATATACACCGCCCGCTGGCGCCGGCGGTGCGTTGCCACCGTCCCTGTACCACGCCTTCAACACGTAGATGCCTGAGGTCGCAAACGTGAAACAGCGGAGACGCAGGTCCCTTCTAACTACGTCGCCTGGTTTGAGCAATGCATAGTCTTCCCTTTTTGCGAATCCCACGTTACTGGCACAATCGTAGGGAACACCCAGGCCATCTGGCCCCTGAACCCTTAACCAAACGTCTCGAAATTCCGGCGGCTGCGCTTCATCATTCAGAACCATCCTGCTATTGACCCAGAGGCTCTGAGACGACGTATTCTTCAGAATGAATTCAATCTCCGGCTCCCCTCCTCGCGGGATTTCTGAAGACGCAACCTCTAAATGAAACGACGCCGCAGGGCCGCGGCTTGGCAAAACAACGACCTGATCAGACTCTCCGGCGGACTTTGCTCTCCGCCCATGACAGCCGATCGTCACCAGGGTCAGCAACAAAAGGGCAAAGGTGACACGAAGTCTCATCGCCTCTCTCCTACAAATTTCCCGTCCTTCACCAGCGGGTTGTAGATAGATCTGATCTGGGCGCCTAGTTTGCCCTCTATGTTCAAAATCTCAGACTCGTTGAGCCCAGAATCCCGCGCAAAGTCAAGTTCCGTCTCCAGCGCGTCGATCTCGTTCCAGGCTCCCTGCCCTTTTGAACCGTGCTGTTGTTGCCAGTCGTGTCGGTCCTCGTGTCGATTGTTGGATCGGGCCATTGCGGCGCTCTCCAGCGTCTGTGGGCCAAATCGACTTACGCCGTACTTGGTGTTGGCAATGTCGCTAAGGCGGGGATCGTAGATCCGGGTTCGCGAAGAGAGACCACTAGACGCAAGGTCGATCGCTCGCTGGCCCTCGGCCAGTTCCAGTTCCTCGAGCCCAGGGCCGAAGTCTCGAAAAAGAAGGGCTCGGTTGATCGCGTGCTGGGTCGCATCACGATCCCAAGACATGTCAGGCCCGAACATACGAGCGGCATTCCCGCCCTGGGTCACGCCCCCTCCCGTCCCTGGCGATCCCTGATCCGTGATGCCCGTTCCCTTCGGAAGCGCCGGCGCATCTCCAGTCCCGGTGCCCTGGAAGTCCGCCGGGCGTGCGGTTGTCCATGGGCTCTGGGGCGCTGGCCTCTGGTAAACTTGGCTCGACGTGCCGGGCGCCAGGGTGAAGACGTTCTTTACTTCCCGCCAGGCCTTTTCCCAGCCCTTTAAATCACCCTGAATAGGGATGATCGGGGGTGGGGGTGGCGGACAACTTCCCTCAGGTGGGCACAGCCCACTTCGATCCGTGAACGTCAAGGGATTGTTGTAGGCGTATGAGTACGGGTTGAAGGACTGACCGTCTAGTGGCCTTCCGACCAAAACATCAGGGGAGACAAACCTTCCGACTCGCGAATCGTACAAACGTGCGTTCAGATTCACGAGACCAACATCTGGATCCTCGTTCTCACCTGTGAATCCGCTGAGCGTGGATGGCATCGCGCCCGCGTCCACAAGCGGCGACGTGTGGTAGTCAAACCGGCGTCCGAACGGATCGTAAGCGCGGCGGTCGGTGTCAGGAACAGCATTCTGGTCAGTCGACACGACCACGGACCCCAACCCATCCCCGTGCAGATATCGGATAGGCGAGGCTGCGCCGTCAGCCCCGACTATCTCCGCGACTTTGCGCCCGTCGGCGAAAATATTGAAGACTTCCTGGCTGCTGCCAAGGTTCTCACGATGTTCGTAATACTGATCAACGTACGTCGTTGTCGCACCGCTCGTCTCCGCCTTTCGAACCCGGTGGCCAAATGGATCGAACGAATATCGCACCTCGCTACCGTTGTCCCGCCTGATCAAGGAAGGCAATCCATTCATGTGATAGGCGACCAACGCCCGCCCTGGGGCCGACGTCTGTTGGCCCGCCAGGTCGTATTGGTAGCTTCCAAAGTTAGCCGAAGAGATTGCGTGGGGTCCACCTCCGTGCCCGGCCTCGCCGTAGTGGAACGTCAGGCCAGGGCCCGCCCCAGATACCACCGTTCGGCCCAGCAAATTTCCAGCATCATCGTATGGATACGAAACCTGCCAATTTCCTGTTCCCGCAACGCCCGCGTAGTTCCAAGTGTGCAGTCGTTCTAATGCATCGTAGTCGAACGTCTCGATCGTGCCGAGTACGGAGTCAGTTCTCGATCGAACGTCCCCTGCGTCATTCCTCAAGTAGGCAAAGAAATCGATCGTGGCCGTCGACGCCCCTGCACCCGCGGTAGCCCTGATTGTCCAGATGCGCCCCAAGGCATCGTACGTTCTGGATTCGGCTATCCCGTTCCCAAGCACACTGTTCAAGATCCGCCCCTCCAGATCGCGATCAATTGCCTTCCAAAACCTTCGGGTTGGATCCGCTGGCGCGCTTGAGTCGAACACCGTCTCCAAGAGGCCGGTGAAGGAATTGTAGGTGTGCTTCAAGGTCAGGCCATTCGCATTGAAGGACGGGTACTCGAGGAGATCGAGCCGGCCGAAACCATCAAACGTGCGCCCGATGTCGTAGGAATGCGGTCCGATGGTGCTTGCGATCCCATTCACCCGTCCGCCGACATCATCGTAAGAGTATGCCGCGGACGATGCCGAGAAAGAGTCGTCCTTGGGCCGGGCCGTCCAATTTGCCATGCTACCTACACCGCTGGGAGACGTGTCCCATTCGATTCGGTTCGATGCATTCTTGTTCTCGACAAGCGTCTGCCTGCCCAACCGGTCCACCGCAATCGTTTCGACATCCAGGTTGCCCTTGAGGCGAGAGACGACGTCTCCGAACCCGTTGTAGCCGACAATTGAGAGGCCTGAATCCGGATCAGTGCTTAGAACCTGCCGATCGCGTACATCGTACAGGATCGTGCGCCCCCCCAAACTCGCGGTCCCAGGCATGGTTACGTTTTCAAGGCGTCCCGACACGGAGAACCGGTATGTCGTCGGCACCTCCGCTCCGCTGTCGTTTACCCCCCGCGTCTCGATAACGCGCTCGAACCCGTCAGAGAGCTGGATCTTCTTCACCCCAGTTTCGCTGGTCGTCGTGACCTTGTTGCCCTGATAAACCCGTGTCTCGGCGACTGTATTGCCCGCCCTGGTGATACTCACGGGTCGCCCGAGATTGTCTAATTGCACCAGGGTTTTTGGATCGCCTACCGTCCCGGTTCCGGACGGTCTATGCAAAATGATCTGGTTGATTCCANNTTGATTCCAGAGGTTTCGTAATCGACTCTCGATGTGGCCGTTTGTCCGGACGCGGTGAGCTCGTCTGATTCGATTACGCGGCCGAACTGATCCAACACAAAAGTCTTAGACTGACCTCCGTCCACAGCGTCGCTAACCTTCATTCCGGAGTACTGCGGCAGCAGGTACTGCCACGACTCACGATATCCCCCGGATGTTGTCTCTCGCTTGGTTCTGCCGAACCCGTCAATCTGGCGTGAGCTTGTAAATTGATTGGGATCGACCGACAGGATCTGAACCCCATAGCCGGGATGAAACGCCTCCCGGAAATGATGGCCCTCGGGGTTCGTAATTTCCAGCGGGTACACCTGGTCTTCGGTCAGCTGAATCGTGGTCGTCCGCTGGGTCTGGGGCGCATCCGTCTCCGTGATTCTTCGCACGACTCCAAAGTCCGCTGTCCTATCGAAATGGGTCTTCAGGTAGACCTGCGACTGGGGATTCTGCGCACCATCTGGTTCGAGAACGACGTCGGTCACCGCGCCCGTAGGCAATACGGTTGTCAGTCGCGTCGACGATCCGTACAGATCGTGGAAGATCTCGCGTGTTCGAACCTGATGTCGGCCGAGCGGACTGGTATCCGTGGTTTGAATCCTGTGCGGCAGGTGAACAAGCCAATTGGTCGAATCCTCAGGTTCGGGCGTAATGGCGTCCACCGAATGATAGCCATCTACCGACGTCATCTCATGACCAGTCAACGCACCGCTGACGGAATCGTACGAGAACCCGTCAGTGACGTCGCGAAGCCTCGGGACGCCTTGCAAAGGCGGCGTGCCTTCGGCCAGTGCATGTGCCAAGAGCAACAAATTGAGCGCTGGACCAAAAGGAGGTGCGTCAGTTGTCTCTGCCCGCACGTCGTTCATCGAGTGCAGGCGAGCTACGAATCTGCTGCCGCCGATGTCGAGGGCGTCGTATCCAAAAGTGGTCCAACTGACCAAGTTTCGAGATGTGGGGTTTCCCGCCGGAGCGTAGGGAACGCTGGAGTACTTCGCGATTGGCTTGCCGGCGAGTGGATAGCGCCCAGCCAACCTCGCAGGGCCGCCATTCCCCCAATATGAGGTTCCGCTCAAGGTGCCGGTTTCGACCTCACTGACTATGTTTTGGGCAACACCGAGCCAGCCGAGCCCATGCAGATCAGACCGGGCATCCAAGTACTGGTAGTTCGATGTCCTTCCACCGTATTGGGCGTCTGAGAGAGTCTGGACGCTTTCGACGATCCAGGGTCCCCGGGATACGCAATACGTCGGTGCAGAGCAGGAGGTACCTCTAGTGTACGCCCCCCTCCAGCTCGCCATCTGACCGTACTGGATTTGGCGCTCAAACCCCACGCCCGTATTGATCCTTTCGAGCAGGTTGGGCACCTGGCCATTCGAATAGAGGTGAAATTTGCCGTCAGCCTGTTTCTGAAGGATCTGCGTTAGGCCCGCACCATAAGGATCCAGGGCAATACTAAGTGTCGCGTCCGATGGCACCGGAATGTCGACTGTAGTGGGGGTAAACCCCGTGCCGGTGGACAGATAGACCACGCCGGAGGCTCTCGCCCCGAACGGCGTACTGTCCGAGCGTCCGTTGTCGAGGACCAGAATATCTTGGCGTCCGTCTTGGTTCCAATCGACGACCTTCACATTCGCGCACGGCGTTCCGGTAGACCCACCACATGGATAGTCTCTCGGGATATTCTCAACGGAGGCGGTCCGGGGATAGGCAGGAAGAAGCAGGAGCGACGGATCCGTGGACGCTGGACCCAGGGGATTCAGGTCCGTCAACATGAATCCCATACCGCTGTTCAGCAACAGGGCCGGGGTCTCCCTATTCGTCGACGAGTTCATGATTCCTGCCACGGCATCGGGAAGGCCATCACCGTTGACGTCCGCGAAATACGTATCGACGGGCACCAGCGCTCCTCCCGATTTGAGAACACCTCGAAGATTGGTGAGTTCTTGATGGGGCGTACCCGCACCGTCCACGCTTATATCGGTGATGCGAACGTGGGTTAGCAGGGTATCAGACACGACCACGTCCGGCGCGAAGACATGGCCTATCCCCGCACCGGTGGGATCAAGTCCCCACGCTGGCCCTCGATTCCACCCGGAACCAAGTGAACTAGCACCGGCCGTCAAGACGCCGTTGGAATTCAACAAATAGCCCAAATTCGGAAGCCCGGAAAAATCGAAGGCAATGACTTCCGGAAGTCCATCTCCGGTCAAATCGCTCAAGACGAGCCGCCTGTTGAGCGACGCCGGAGTACTGGGGCCCATCGACAGCTCTTCAAAGGTTCCGTCACCCCGAGAGCGAAAGTAGTGCCAGTAGCCGGTCCCGGGGCCGGAGGGGGGCCCCTCGATATTGAGAATGATCAGGTCTGCCAGCCCATCCATATCGATGTCGCCGACCTGCACGGCCTTCATGTCGATATTCGGAAGCGAGGGCGCCACCAGGGCAAGGGCCGTCGCCGGTCCATAGCCGCTCACGCCTTGCGGGTCAAGCGCCGCAAGGACAACCTTCCATCCCCCCCCGGCGTGATAAACCAGATCGTCTCGACCATCCCCGTTGAAATCCCCAGCGGCGAGCGCATCGATATTCGAAGGCAGATCAATCACATCGTCGGTTATGGAGTCCGTATTTTCGTCAGAAATCATCATTGCGAAGGTGGTCGGCCGTACGCACGCACCGTCAGCCGCACACAATCCGACGGCGTACAGAAGGCTTCGACCGCTAACGGTCGGAACGCTCGGTTGATCGAAATACGTCAGCGGGTAGGACCGCACCTTGGTGTCGTTATATTTCACGTCAATCGAAGTGTAGATTTGTGTTCGGTTGTAGCGCGCCCCGGCAACATAGGCGAACGTCGGATCAGGCCGATCCTTGTGTTGAAACTCGACGCTCAGTTTGGTTCGCGCCGTGCCCTGATAATCCAAGTACACGATCGATGTGAGAAGGTCCTCAACACCGCCGAACTCCGAGGACGCCGGAAATGTCTGATAGTTGTATGTAATGGTGTTTCCGAATCGATCTTTGGTCGACGAAATATTCCAGAAAAGACGCGCGGCCGTCCCGTCTCCAACGTGTTGGTTGGTAATTCCGGAAAAATCGGTCGAGTGATTGACTGGATCGTCCCAGGGGTGGACCCTGCCAGCATCCAGTGCTTGGTCGTACTGATACGTGTGAATCAGTCCGTCGGCAGTTCGGACCTCGAAGGTGCGGGGACCGGACGCGTCGATGGTTGAAAGCGGCACAGTAATCTTGGCGTAGGTCTCCTCCTCTGTGCGAAACTCGAGCGTCGACGAGTCGAGCGGGGGTGTCACCGACACAAGGCGCTTGCCGTCGAGGCAGAATGCATCGGTCGAATCAAACTGAACCTGTGCACCACGCCCGTCTTGTGCGAGCGTCTTCTTGCAGCGCATGATCTGCGACGGGCCAGCAAGCGACCAGCCAACGCCGAAGGGACCGTCACCACCCCGACTATTGTATTGGAGGGCCAGCCGGGGCTGCATACCATTGCGCCCGGGGGGGACCTCGATGGGAATCACATAGGTCGCCGCTCCATCCGACGTTACGTCAAATTTGCCAGGGAGCTCTCCGGCAGCCACCTTATTTTGCTGTGCGTCCAACGTGAAATCCGTCGCAACAACGGATGCCGAAATCGCCGCCGCGAATGTGGGGCGAAGGTTGACGGCACCAGAAGGCAGTGTCGGACCGTACCCGTTTCCATCCGGGGTCGGCCCAACGCTGAGCGGGGCCCCGGAATCGGTCGCAGTCGCTGTCTGCGATCCCACTGTCCAGATCATCGTGGTCGTCGAAGGCAACCAAGGAACGACCAGAGCCGCCGGATGATCGCCAGCCAAAAACCATTCCGGGACGGGAGGCACGTTGCTCGGCACGAAACTCCCGTTGATAAAGAGCGTGTTTGGCGGACTCGTCGCCCCGTAGGACACGCGAAAATTCTGGTTGCCCGAGTTGGTGTAGCTGAATATGGCAACCCGGTCCGTGGCCGTGAAGTTAGCGATACCCTCAAATCTGAGCGCTAGCGCGTCAATGTTTGCGAACTCTGTAGCCACTGCCGGCAACGTCATCTTGTACGCGTGCCCCTTCGGGTTCGTCCCAAACGTCATGGTCCCGACCACCTCGTGGTTGTCGTTGATGCCCGTCGCGGTCACCAACGTCGCGTGCAGCGCTGGATCCACGAGCTCCTGCAGATCCATCATCCCTCCGACCGCGTCGCTGTAATAGAACGCCCCCCCGTGGGCGATGTTGCCGACGATCTCACCGCCCGCGTTGATGCCGCTCGGGGAATAGTATGAAAAGGAGCCCGCCTGACCGGCTCCGCAGGAATCCGCGCCCGGGTGGGTGGCGTCGAGCACGCCCAGATCGATGACCTGATTCGATCCCGTCGAGTAACGGAAGGCGTGGCACCGGTCGCCCTTCACGCCCCAACCGACCGTCTGCGCGCCGTTGGTCGCGGTGGCCATGTACAGAAGTTGCCAGCCGTTGGCCGCCGCGTAGTCATTCAGATTCTGTCTATTGGTGACTCCCGTGTAGGGATCCGTGAAACGGTAGGCCTCGCGCATTCCCCAACTCGGCGCGAACACGAACCCGCTCGTGAACGCGCGCGACGGTTCGGCCAGGCCGGCATAGCCGACCAGCTCGCCCGAAGGCCCGATTCCGAGCGCCTCCGTCCACCCCGTGAGCGTACCGCCCGCGGACGTTGTCCCTTGAAGCTGTCCGACGAAGTGTTTGGTGCCGTCGGTGTCGCGCCGATACGCGCTCGCGTAGCCGGCATAGACGTTATTCGCCCCATAGATGGGCTCGGACGCCGCAATGCGACCTGCGTTGATGGCGTTCGCGGCGCCGTAGCCTTTTCGGGGGGTGAAGATCTGAGCGGCGTGCCCAGTCGTCGCCGCGAAACCCTCCCCATTCAATCCGGTCAGGCCGACGACGGTGCCCTGCGCGTCGATGCCGGTCGCGTACCACGACACGAATCCGCTGTCGGACGGCAAGGTCGGAATCAGGTCCGGCGTGTGCGTCGTGGCACCATAGCGCCACACCGTATTGTGGGTCGACGCGCCCTCGGTGACGACCACGTCGCCGGCGGCATTGATACCGTTCGCGGACACGTCGTCGCCCCCATCGAGAACGCCCAGGTCCTTGAGGGACGCATACGATGGCGTGCCGGCGTAGTCAGCGACCGAGCCCCAGCAGGTCCCAGAGTGGCACGTGTCGACCCTGGTGCTCGCGTTCCCGTCGTCGCACGCGGTACCGTCGGGGGCGCCAGAATAGCTGCAAAGCCCGGTCACGGGGTTGCGCGTGCCCGTGCCTTGCTGGCAGACGTTCGTGGAGACGGGGCACGGGACGAGGTTCGGCAACTTCATTTTGAAGGCGCGGATGGGCGGGTTCGGGCCCCTGCCGTGCTNNCGCCCCACACGATGGTGCCGACAACATCTCCACGTGAGTTCAATGCCGAGGCAACGGTTCGATATTGGTTTGCGGGAACTGACGGAGGCAGTTCCATGACGTCGACTGGGACACCTTCATGATATCGATACCCGCGATAGAGACGATTCGTGCCGTCGAAGCGGTATCCCTCCCCCACGATGTAGCTCTC
>PMNO01000710.1 GCA_003161835.1 Myxococcales bacterium
GCCACCTTCATCTCGGCGGAAAAAGCCTCGATCGTCTCCTGTTTCTTGGCTTCCTTGGCGCCCTTGTCACGTTCGGTGCCGTCGCGCTTGGCTACTTCGTCCTTCAGCTTGTCGCGCTCGTCGACCAGATCCTGGCTGGCAGCCCGCTCGCTCCCCAGCTCGGCCGTTCGCGCGTCGAGCGCCTTGGTGAGCTTCTGGTAGGGAACGAGATACACGTACCCGGCAAACCCCAGCCCGGCTGCCGCCAACATGGCGCCCAGCAACACCCTCCACCCACCCACGCGCTGGATCCGCACCGGAGGTTGTCCTCCACTCAGGGTCTCGCTGTAGCCGTACGCCATTTCATGAAGGAAAATAACCCAGAACGGTCGCGGGATGCTTCAAATGTTTCGGGGCCTTGTTTTCGGGTTGGCGGTCGCTCGGTGGTGACGAATTGATCGGCGGCGGCCCCGCCCATGGTCGTCGCCGGTTGGTGCCGGTTTGCCCCGGTCGCGCGCCGTCGCGGCCCGTCTATACTGCCGCGCATGCGTCCTCCGAACGGCATCCGCGCTCTTGGTCTTGGCCTCGCCCTCGTCTCGGTGGTCGTACTACCGCCGCCACCAGTCGTTCACGCCGACGTCCGGTCGCGCGTCACCGCCTACCGCAACCCGGTGATACCCGGTTTTCACCCGGACCCCAGCGTCGTGCGCGTCGGTGATTGGTTTTATCTGGTGAACAGCTCGTTCGAGATGTTTCCGGGCGTACCGATCCACCGCAGCCGCGATCTGGTGCACTGGGAACCGTTGGGATACGTGCTGACGCGTGATTCGCAGTTGCCTCTCGCCAAGGCGGGCCCGTCACGTGGAATCTTCGCGCCGACCCTCCGCCACCACGACGGGACGTTCTACATGGTCACCACCAACATCTCTGGTGGTGGAAATTTCCTGGTCACGGCCCAGGATCCGCGGGGTCCGTGGTCCGAACCGATCTGGATTCGGGGTCAGGGAGGAATCGATCCCAGCCTCTTCTTCGATGACGACGGCAAGGTGTACCTGACGTCAACGGGCGGGCCGCCCGATGGTCCCAGCGAAAGCGGCATCTGGCAGTCGGAGATCGACGTCACGACCGGAACCTCGCGCACGGCGCCACGCCTGATCTGGAAGGGAACCGGAGGACGATACCCCGAGGGGCCGCACCTCTATCGCAAGGAAGGCCGCTACTACCTGTTCATTTCGGAGGGGGGCACCGAATACGGGCACATGGTCACGGTGGCGCGCAGCGCATCGCCGTGGGGGCCGTTCGAGGCCTGCCCGCGCAACCCCATCCTGACCCACCGGAACACCCAGCTGGACCAACCGATCCAGGGCACCGGTCACTCCGACCTGGTGCAGGACGCGGCGGGAAACTGGTGGATGGTGTTCCTGGCTTTTCGACCCGTGGGGGGATGGTACTGGCACCACCTGGGGCGCGAGACATTCCTCGCGCCGGTGCGCTGGGATGGTCAAGGGTGGCCGGTAGTGAACGAAGGACTGACGATCGCGCAGCAGATGCGGTTGCCCGCAAACGTCCGCGGGTTGCCCGAGCAAACTTTCCCGGTGCCGGGAATACGCGACGACTTCGACTCCGCGCTGGGGCCGGCCTGGAACTGCCTGCGCAATCCCGTTCGCGACAACTACTCGACGACGACGCGCGCGGGGTGGCTGACGCTGCGCGGAACGGCGATCACCATGGCCGATGAGGCATCGCCCACCTTCGTGGGTCGGCGCCAGGAGGATCTGCGGGCACGGCTGGCGACGCGCATCGATTTCGTGCCGGCCCGCGACGGTGAAGAAGCTGGGCTGGTGCTTTACCGCGAGCCGCACCACCGTTATGAGTTCGGCGTGCGGCGGGTGAAAGGGCGGCGCGAGGTGTTCGTCCGACAGACCATCGGCAAGCGGGTGTCGGTGGTGACCGCGACGGCGCCCGCGCCGGGACGCGGGCCGGTGGTCCTGCAAATCGACGCGGAGCCCGAGGAGTACACGCTGTCGTGGGGCGTCCAACCGGACCACCTGCAACGATTGGACGCGGCGGTCACCCGATATCTGTCGACCGAGGTCGCGGCGGGTTTCATCGGGACCTATGTCGGTCTATTCGCCACCAATCCCGCCGGGGGTACGCCGACCCCGGCCGCCTTCGACTGGTTCGACTACGAGCCTCGCCCGGAGCGGTGACCGCGGTGCGGTACCCAAAGCCTCCGCGGTAGGTCATACCTTCCGCTAGTTCGAGACCTAACGATTGTGAGCGGAACCGCCGAGGACGCACCCATGAGTCTGCGCAACGCGATCGCGATTGGGGCCGCCGTGGCCGAGGCGCTCCTGGCGTGCGGCTGCGGTGGAAACGGGGCCAGCCCGACGGGCACCGGCGGCGCGGCGGGTACCGGTGGCGCGGCGAGCACCGGCGGCGCGGCGAGCACCGGCGGCGCATCGCCCAAGGGCGGCGGATCGGTAACGGGCGGTGCACCGGGCACCGGTGGTGGACCGGGCACCGGCGGCAGCACGGGCACCGGTGGTGGACCGGGCACCGGCGGCAGGACGAGCACCGGCGGAACCGGC
>PMNO01000345.1 GCA_003161835.1 Myxococcales bacterium
CTCGACCTGCCCGAGGTCTCGCTGGTTGGGATCCTCGACGCGGACAAAGAGGGTTTCCTCCGTTCCGAACGATCCTTGATTCAAACCATCGGGCGCGCGGCGCGCAACGTGCGTGGCACCGTGATCATGTACGCCGATCGAATGACGGATTCGATGAATCGCGCCGTCACCGTCACCAGCGAACGCCGGGCCACCCAGGAGGCCTACAACACGGCCCACGGGATTACCCCGGTGACCATCCAGAAGGCGATTCAAGATCTGGAAGGCACCGCGCAGGACGATTTTCTGGACATCACCAAGGCGGATCCCAAGCCGGGCCGGAAACGCAAACGGCCCGATTTCCCGCTGGAGGAGATCCCGGACATGCTGCAGGCGATGCGCAAGGAAATGCATGATTTCTCCGACGCAATGGAGTTCGAAAAAGCCGCCGCCGTGCGCGACCGCATCAAGGAACTGGAGGAGCTGCAGCTCGCGGTGGCCAGCTAGCTGGCCAGCTGCCCAGAAGGGCTTCGACTCGGGGGAGGCTCGGCGACGCGATAGAGGAGGCGCCAGATCTTCTGGGCCTCGATCTCGCACTGCCGCTCCCGGCGGGAGCGCGCGTTCCAGGGATTCCGCGGCCAAAAACTCCAAGGAGCCCGGGCATTGACGAAGCGCCGGCCCCCTTCGTCGGACTCGAGAACGGCCATGGCCTCGAGCGCGATGTCGAAGATGTCGGTCATCACGCTCACCTCCCCCCCTGGCTCCAGCGCCGTCGCCAGCTCATCCACCAAAGCCGGCCCCACGACCCGACGCTTGTGCTGCCGGCTCTTGAACCAGGGATCGGGAAAGTTGATGTGAAACCTGCGGACCGAACGCGGCGCGAAGAGCCGAGGAAGGTCCACGGACATATTCGCGAAGACGTTTTGCACCCCGGTCACTCCTGCCTCCGCGCAGAGCCGGTCCGCGCGCACCACCATTTCGCGACGGATCTCCACGCCAACCAGCAACGCTTCGCCCGCCACGCGGGCGCGTTCAATCAAGAACAGGGATTCGGCCGAGCCCAGCTCGACCTCCAGGTACCCACCGCTAGGCGGCACCAGGCGCGGCACCGCCGCGATCGTGAGCAGATCGGACTTCAGCGGATTGACGTGTTGTCGAATCTTCGGCATGCGCTGCGGGCGGGCTCCTCCGTTGGAGGGGACGGCCGCCGGATCAGGCCGGCGGTGTCTCGAAGGGCACGGCGCAAACGGAGGAGTCGCCCAAGCGCCGCCGCAATTCTTCGATCTGAGCCGCCAACGCCTGCAGCCGCTGTCGGACCCCGGCTAGCTGGCGCTCGGCTTCCGCCAGCAGATCGTCCGCCCCGCCCGGCAGGCTGGCGTCTTGCCTGCCTTGGCCCTGCACCCGTCCGCCACCGACCAGCTCAAGCCCCATACATCACCCGTCCCGTGCGGCAGGCCCCGTGCCAGTGCCTAGGCCCCGGACGGCGCAGGCGCGGGTGCATTGGCCTTTCGATCCAGATGGTTGATCCACAGTTGCTGCAAGATGCCGATCAAATAGCTCGTCAACATGTAAACCGCCAGCCCGGAGGGCAATACCAAGGAGAACGCGGTGAACATCACCGGCATCATGACGGCCATCGTCGCCTGTTGTTGGTTGTCGGGCGACGTCGGGGACATCTTCATCTGTACGAACATCACCCCGCCCATCAGCAACGGGGTGACGTAGTAGGGGTCCTTGGCGGTCAGATCCTGAATGTGGAGGATGAACGGGGAGCGATACAGCTCGACCGCGTAGTTCAATGTCGAATACAGGGCGATCCAGATCGGCATCTGAATCAAGCTGGGTAGGCAACCGCCAAAGGGCGACACCCCATGTGCCTTGTACAGGTTCATGGTCTCGGCGGATTGCCGCTGCTTGTCGCCTTCGTATTTCTTCCGGATCGCCGCCATCTTGGGCGCCAGCTTCTGCATCTTCTTCGCCGACATCAGCGACTTCTGCGTCGGATAGAAGGTCAGCAGGCGGATGAACAGCGTCAGCAGAATGATGGCCACGCCCCAGTTGCGCACGAATCCGTGGAAGAACTTGAGCAGCCACAACATCGGTCGCGAGATTACGGCCAAGGTCACGTCGACCGCTTCGTTCAGCTTCACATCCCGCCCCCCGGGGCGGACCTCGTCCAGATCAGCAATCACCTTGGGGCCCACGAAGATCGCGAACGAATATTGCGTCCGCGCGCCCGCCGCGAGCTGCCGGTCGGCGAACGAAAGCAGCCCGGCACCCACTCCCGGTGCCGCCAGGGTCCCGGCGCACTTTCGCTCACGGGGCGGCGTCTCTGGGTACGGAACCGCCGCCGTCAGGAAAAACTTCTCGTCGGCGCCCACCCAGTCCACCGCCCCAACCTTGGCCATCGGATCCTTCTCCAGCTTCTCGACCGCCTCCCGCACCATCTTGTCCTCGGTGTGGCACAAGATACTGGCGGTGTTGCCGGCGGCGCCTGACAAGAAACCGCCCTTGGATTCCTGGTCCTGCCGACTGAACATCACGATGCCCAGGTGGTGATCCTGTGGCCCCGCCGTTCGGTTCTGCACGGTGACGTCGAGGTGCAAGCGAAACCGGGTCTTGTCGACGACGAACCGCTTTTCGACCAAAACCGCCGCGGTCTCGGCCCGGTAAACCACCTGATCGGTTCCGGGCACGGCGGGCTCTTCCACAAGTCTCCATGCGGAATCAGCCGGGGTTGGAAACCCAGACTCCGGGAAGGTGATGCGGAAGGGAGCCTGGCCGGGATCGATCGTGCGCACCAAATCGACGCCGCTCTCCGGATCGCCAGCTTTCAAGAGATACTTGGCTTCTCTGAGCTGAGCATGGCGCAAGGCGGCGCCGTGATTCGAAAATACGAACCGCTGAGTGTCCGTGACGATGACGGTTTCCTTCTCGGGAAACGAGGTCGGAGTTCCGGGTGCGGCGGCCCCACCGGCCACATCGGGCGCGACAACCGCCGCTGCGGCCGGTATCGCGGAGGGCGCCCCCTTCTCTGTGGCCTTCTCAATCGACGCCGCCGGAGAAGCGGGAACGGGGGCGGGCACCGGCGGTGGGAACAACTTCGCCCACGCGAAGAGAATCCCTACGCACAGGGCGATGGCCAGGATGACTCGTTTCTCCATCATCGGTCATCCTTCTTGAGGCTCGGCGAATGACCTTGCCCTTGCCGGCGTTCTAACTTGCGCATGATCAACTTCGCCACCCCATCCGAGCACTGCCAGCTCGCCTGGTCACGAACGCCGCAACTTGGGGGACCGGATCCAGCCCGCCGCGGGCGAACGGATGGCAGCGGCAAATGCGCCAGGCAGCCAGGGCACACCCACGCCAAAGGCCATGACGACCGATTGCCGCCTCGGCGTAGCGCGAGCACGAGGGCTCG
>PMNO01000061.1 GCA_003161835.1 Myxococcales bacterium
ATGCGACCGCCCATGCCGCCGCCGAAGCGGCCGCCCATGCCGCCGCCGAAGCGGCCGCCCATGCCCCCGCCGAAGCGGCCGCCCATGCCCCCGCCCATGCGACCGCCCATGCCGCCGTCTTGTCCAGCTACGCCATCTCCGCCGGTTCCAGCGCCGAAGGCGCCGCCCGATCCGGACACGACTGCTCCACCTGAGCCGGAACTGAAAGCGCCACCGCTTCCCGAACCGAAGGCGCCGCCCGAGCTGTTGCCGAAGGCACCGCCCGATCCGACATGTCCGCCGGAACTGGAGCCGAAGGCGCCACCGGTTCCAACGTGGGCGTCAGGCGCGCCGCTGGCGGCATCCTCCGACGGGTTGTCGCTGGTGCTCCCGCAGCCTTGCAGGCCCACAGCCACCAAGGCGCCTGCTGAACATAGCGCCAATAGCAAAGTCAAAGGTTTCAACCGGGTCATGGGTTTCCTCCACGGATTGTGATGAATGGGTGAGACGTCCCCATAGGTGCGCGAAGGAGCCCCTGCGCTTCAAAAAAAATGGAGGGGGTGAAAATTCGCGGAAAGAGGCCGCGCAGCGCTGAGCGTCACCCGGGCGGCCGTGTCAAAAGGGACAACCGAAGACCTCGATGTCCCGATCTTGGGCCTTCTGAATCAGAGAGCAGGACACGCCCTTGACCTGGATTTTGGGCAGGGGGCCCCCTGGAACGAAGTCCCACCCGCCGTTGGGCGTGTCGCGACGCACCTCCTGGCCTTGAACGAAGAGACTGATGGTGTTGGGATCCGCCGGAGCGAGCCGCAGCAGGCAGGACGAGCTCGCGGCCTCGCTGACGATCGAGGCCAGTCCCTGTTCCAATTCCATGGGAACCGTCGCCATCACCAAGTTGGTATTGGCCTGTAGTGCGATATTCGCGAGACAGGGGGCCGTTTGCGTCATCGGCACTGCCGCCGGCAGGCCAACCGCCACGACGTGCGTCTGAACGTGGTTGAGGCCCAACGTACGCAGCTGTGAAATGGCCTTGTCGCACGACTGCTCGGCGACGCAGTTTGGATCGCCATCCACAATCAAGACCACGTAACGATCGCTGAAGTCGGTGGTGTTGAAGATCGTGGACGCCGCATTTTCGAGCGCCGTGCCGATCGGCCGGGTGTCGAGCTGGGACACGCAGCCGGCGGTCGCGAATGGCGGCATGCCCGGCATGCACGAAAGCGCTTGCGGGATGGCCCGGCCCTGGGAGTTCGACGGCGATGGCAGGATCGGATCCGGCTTCACGCAACAACCGTCGGCCATGCCGCAAGACGTCGCACTCGGAAACTCCTGGTAGCCGAAACTAACCGCATATTGATTGTCCTCGATCAACGCCTGCAAGGTTTGCTGGACGACGCTCAGGCGTGTCCCACCGACGTCTCCGAACTTTGTCCCCATGGACGCATTTTTCCCCAGAGAGAACAGCAACTCGGCTCTTTGGGTGGACTTCATGATCTTCTGGACCTGGCAGGTGACGCCGCGCCCCCCTCCGCCCGTTTTGGGGCCGCCGCCAAACCCACCGCGCCCGTCTTGTCCCGACGTGCCGCCCGCGGGCGCCGTGCCTCCGGCCGCACCCGCGCCGCTGGTTCCGCCGGCCCCTGCCGCGCCGACGGCGCCTCCCGTCCCGGCCACCCTGCCTCCCGTCCCAGTCACCTTGCCCCCGGTGCCCGCCAGATTCGCGGGGGTGTCGCTTCCTCCATCGGCGTGATAGGCGGCGGGCAACAACAGGTGCTCCGTGCACGCGGCACCTACCGCAACCACCCCGGCGAGGACTACGGCACCACGCCGCATGGTTACCGCGGGGCGACGACCGGAGACTCGGTGGCCGGCCGGCCGCTCATCATGCGTTCCGCATCACCGCGAAAACGTCCGGCAGGAAACGAATCGAGGTACGCGCGCACGGCGGCCATGCCCTGGGTACGATCGACGCGCAGCAAACACACCGAACGGTGGAAGGCAGCCGCGTCCGAAAGGCTTCGCCGGGTGTGGCCGCTGGTCAGCGCAATGTCGTAGGCTCCAATGGCGTCGCCGTATGCGCCACGTTCGCGCAGGAGGTCACCCGCCAGGCGTGCGATTTCCGCCCGCCGTTCGCTGTCGGGGTAACGGCGAATAAACGCAGACGCCTCGGATGCTGCCTCGGCCTTGTCTCCCAGCGAAACCAGGGTTTCGATCACGGAGATGTCAGCTTCGATCCGCAATAGGCCGCGCGGGTGCTGGGCCCGATAAGAGCGCCAGGCCGACAGAGCCTCACGCGGCTGTTGCAGGCTATCCCGCAACACTCGACCGATCTCGTATTCAGCGTTCTCGCCAGCGGCCCCCCCCTTTTGAACGAGGGCGCGATACAGACCGATGGCTCGCCGCCCGTCCCCGGCCGCGCGGGCGGCTCGGGCCTGCAAAGCCAGTGGCGCGGCCGCCGTAACGGCCGTCGTGGGGGCGGGCGCGAAACTGGGCGCGGTCCTGTCGCTCGGCACCGGGACAATCGTGTCCAGCGGGTCCGCCTCCGGGGTCTGACCGGGGTCCACGGCCACCGCAGGGGCCGCCAGGGCCAG
>PMNO01000027.1 GCA_003161835.1 Myxococcales bacterium
TCGCCCTGTCCGCCCCACGAGGGAGGGGCCGGCGAATGGGTGCGCGCGGATCCCTGCGCCGCCGATAGCCACGGCGCACGGGCCACCCCGGCGCTGACCACATGACGAACGGCGGCGTAAACCTCGGCGGCCCGCGCAAACCGTACCTCCAGCTTCTGAGGATGCACATTGATGTCCAGATCCGCGCCCGGCACGTCCACAAACAGCGCCGCCAACGGATAGCGGCCCTTTTCCAGGAGATCGCCATATCCGAGTGACAGCGCATGCAACAGCGCCCGATCGCGAATGAACCGGCGCCCGACAAAAAGGAACGTCGACCGTGCCGTGGTCGACGCCTCGTCGGGCGCGGCCAGGAACGCCCGCACCGCGTGGCCCCCCTCCTCGCCCCAGGCCTCGTGAAGGGCCCCCGCTCCCCGTCGCGCGAAGGCGGCCCGCACGCGCTCACCCAGCTTCTGATGCGCGGGCAGATCCAGGACCAGGCGGCCACCGGCACGCAGCCGGAAATGAATCTCGGGATGGCCCAGCGCCAGGCGCAACACCGCCTCGCTGACGTTCGCGGCCTCGGTCGCCTCGGTCTTCTGAAATTTCAGCCGCGCGGGCGTGTTGAAAAATAGATCGCGGATTTCGATCTGCGTTCCCTCGGGTATGCCCACCTCGCGCGCGTCGGTTTCCACCCCTGCCTCGACCGTCAGGCGAAATCCCGCCGCCGCCCCCGGCACCTTGGTCGCCAGGGTCAGGCGCGACACCGCCGCGATCGACGGCAGGGCCTCGCCGCGAAAGCCGAAGGTCGCCAGGCCCCACAGATCATCGGCGCTCCGGATCTTCGAGGTGGCGTGGCGGCGCAACGCCAGCCTGGCCTCATCCGGGGTCATCCCCGAGCCGTCGTCCACGACCCGCACCAGCTGGCGCCCGCCACCCTCGATATCCACGTCGATCCGGTGGGCACCCGCGTCGATGGCGTTCTCGGACAGCTCCTTGACCACCGACGCCGCGCGTTCAACCACTTCACCGGCGGCGATCTGGTCCGCCAGGGCGGGCGGTAACACGGCGATGCGAGAGCTGCTCACGGGCGCGCGGATGATAGCGCCCCGCCGGGGAAAGGTGCTCCTTGACTCCGCCTCCCCCGGCGCATATAAATCGCGGCCTTCCGGGCAGTTACGCACGACGTACGTACAAGGAGCACGCGCCACCATGTCGATGAAAATGGGCCTTCTGGGCCGCAAGATTGGGATGACCCAGGTATTTCACGACGACGGGAGCGCCCTGGGCGTCACCGCCGTGACGGTTGGCCCGTGTGTGGTGGTCGGAAAGAGGACGCCTGCGCTCCACGGTTACACCGCCATCCAGCTGGGATTCGAGGAGACGCCCGTCCGTCTGGTGAGTCGCCCGCAGGCCGGCTACGTCAAGAAGGCCGGGCTGGAGAAGACCCCCCGCGTGCTGCGCGAGGTTCGCCTGGAGAATCCCAAGGACCTGGAAAAGTTCGAAATTGGCGCGGTTCTGCGCGCCAGCGAGATCTTCAAGTCCGGGGANNGTGCACAAGGGCAAGCGGATGTCGGGTCGCATGGGCGGCGTCAAATGCACGTCGTCCGACCTGGTGGTGGTCAAGGTTCTGGATGATCGGGATATCGTGCTCATCAAGGGCGCCGTACCCGGTCCCGCCAATGGCTTGGTTCTGGTCAAGGGCAGCACCAAGGATGTGCGCAAGTACATCGTGCCGCAGCTGGTGAAGGAAGCCGAGTCCAAGAACCCGATGAAGGCCTCGAAGAAGGGCGCTCCCACCAGCGGCAAGAAGTAGCCCCGGCGCTTTTCGCGCGGGGCCGGTTGTAGCACGGTGGCGAAGAAGCGCGGAGGGTTCGCGGATCCGCGGGTGCGGCACGATCCCTTCTTTCACAAGGCGCGCGCCGCCGGTTTCGCGGCGCGGTCCGTGTTCAAGCTGGAGGAGATCGACAAGCGNNCCTCCGCGCCCGATCGCCGGCGCGCGGGTGATCGTCGGTGACATCTTCACCACCACCGACGACGAACTGCTGGGGCCGCACAAGGCCTTCGATGCGGTGCTGTCGGACATGGCGCCCGATACGACCGGCATCCGATCAGCGGATCAGGCGCGGTCGGCACGGTTGTTCGCCGAGGCCTTGGCGCGGGCGATCCGCTTGCTGGCGCCCGGGGGCGCCTTCGTCGGCAAGCTGTTTCAAGGCCCGGACTTCGAAGATGTTCGCAAGCAGCTCACCTCACGTTTCGCCGACGTGAAGATCATCAAGCCAGACAGCTCGCGCGCGCAGAGCATCGAGATCTTCCTGGTCGGCAAGGGCTTCTCCTGAGCCCCGAGGGCGCGGCGATTCGTCCGCCACACACGCACCTTTGGGCGTGACCGCGCCGCCACCATTATGAGTGCCAGCCGCTACCATCTTGTTGCAAGCCGAAACTGCGGGATTTCAGCGTGGTGATGTACCGTTCGTGCAGGGAGGAACCACCATGAAAAGTTTTCTCGAGGCACTGAAGGAACAACGCTGGGATGACCACCGTTACTATCACCACAGCAGAATCAACCAGTCACTCCATCTCGTGAGCGCCATCAGCTTCTTGGTGACGTACGCGCTGCTGTTCACCCGCCCCGTGGCGGGCGCGTTGTTCGGATGGATCTTCGCGATGTGCATCCGACAGGTCGGACATTTTTTCTTCGAACCCAAGGGCTACGACGAAGCCAACCAGGCCACCCACGCCTACAAGGAAAAGGTCAAGGTNNCTCTTCGGCGTGTTCACGGCGCACACGGATCTGTCCGGCTTCTTGCGCCATCTCTCGCAGCTCTGGATCGTCCTGGCGGCGGGGGCCCTGCTCTTCCGGACCGTCCATCTCTTCTTCTTGCGAGACATTCAGACCGGCATCGTGTGGTTCACCAAGATCCTGACCGATCCGTTTCACGACATCATGCTCTACTATCGCGCGCCGCTGTACCTGCTGCGCGGCGAGCTGATCGAGTCCACCGACCAGCACGCCTAGATGGCGTGGCGGGCGTACCCGACGCGGG
>PMNO01000643.1:0-1058 GCA_003161835.1 Myxococcales bacterium
GCTGACCGCGTAGATCACATCGCCGACCACCCGATCGTCGCGCACCCAGCCGCCGAGCTTGGCTTCACCGAGCACCCTGATGTTTGTCGGATCCGTGGCGTCGAGGCCGCGCACGATCGACCCGTGGAATGGCGTCCCATCGTCGAGCTGTCCGTACCAGTCGGCGACCACGACGGTGGCGATGCCGTCGCGAACGATCATATCCACGGGCGTCCCATAGATGGCCGAACGACCGACCAGCGTGGGATGATCGACGTCGGTCACGTCGAAGACCATGAGGCCCCGGTAGCCGTTCAAGTAGTAGAGGCGGTTGCCCTCCAGACGGTACAGGTCGGTCTCCTCGACCGTGCGTGTTGGAACCACGCTCGCGGCGCCACTCGCGGCGCCGCCGGCGGCCGTGGTNNATGGCTGCCGGGCCGGCACCAGCGGCGAAGGGTCCGCCCTGAGGGGCAACCGCGCTCCCGTTGGGCGGGGCCGAGACGAAGGACGTCTGCCTGGGCTTGCGGTCAGCCGGGCTCGATGTGCAGGCGGCGAACGTGAGGGCCGCGAGCTCGAACAAGGTCAGCAGTCCGCGCGGCGGCGGCGCAGGAGCCAGCCGCGGAGGCACTGCGAGAAGCGATCGACGGAAGATGCGTTTCATGGCGAGTCCTCGCGAGTTGGTTTTGGCATCACAAATTGGGCGAACGCAAGCCCGGTGCCATCGCGCGATTCCCGGGTCGACCGGCGGATGCCCCCATTTCGCGGGCGGAGCACCCCGGCGCCCTCAGGCCCCGAGGGGGGCCCCGTCTTTGGAGTCTTCGGGGAGGCGGCGGTGGGGAACGGTTCGGGTCGGGAACCATTTCGCGACGCGGCGGCCTTGGCCTCTCAGTTTTCTGAGGCGCGAACCGCCGGTCCCAGGTTGGCCAGCCCCCGTCTCGATGGGGTTTCAAAGGCGGCCATATTGCAACGTCGTTCGCTTGCCCCATGCGATGCCTGCCTACAACTCGTTCCCTCGTTCGATCCCTCGGTCTGGTGTTGCCCACGCTCGCGTGGGCCTCTTGCGGTGGCACTGGTGTCCG
>PMNO01000643.1:1096-4676 GCA_003161835.1 Myxococcales bacterium
ACAGACGGTGCTGTTCTGGGCCGACCAGAGTCCAGAGCAAGGCGACCACCACCTCGCCTTCAAGATCTCGTCTGGCGGGGAGCACATCATCCTGGGCGATCAATACGGTCGAGCCGTGGACCAGGTCGTGGTGCCCGCGCTGGACGTGAACCAGGCCTACGCGCGCTTCGCCGACGGCACCGGAGCCTTTGCGCGCTGCAACTACGCGACGCCAGGGCGCCCGAACGGCGATCACTGCGGGCCACCTGTCCCACCCGGGCTTCCGCCCGACATCCAGTTCACGCCGTTCACCTGGCCCGATGATCCCCCGGCAACCGGTCCCCTCGCGGTCACCAGACTTGCGCTCTTCCCGGCCCGCTTCGTCGAGCTGAGGAACACCTCCGCTGGAGCGATCAACCTGACGGACTACGTGGCGCGGCTCCAGCCCCTGTCGCCGGGCGATCCCTTGCCGGGACCCGACGTCGGCGCCGCGCTTGCGTGGCCAGCCACAACGCTCGCGGCGGGCGCCCGGGTTGTAGTTCCAATCGACGCCGCGGCGCAAGGACCGCTCGAAACCGGGGGCGAGCGAGAGGGCCTCCTCACCCTGTTCCGGAGCGCGGACGGCGAGGCGATCGATCGCGTTGATTTCATGCGCTGGCCGGACGACGCGGTCTTGATGCGAGACGTGGATGGGGCGGGCCGGCTGGCCCCGACCTTCACGTTCTGCGCGGCGCCCACCACCACTGCCGTCCTCGCATCCGCCGTCACCGCCGCCTGCGAACCATTGAAGGCCCGGGCGGTGGGTGACAGATTGCACAACCTGCGAACGCCCGGGGACTTCGCGGCGCTGGCCGACGGGGACACCGAGCTTGCGAGTCAGTCGGTGAAGTTCATCGTCGACATGCAGGCCGGGGACACGGTGCATTTCCTCGGCACGCGACGCTGGGATCTTCACTACCGGTTCATCCGCGAACGCATCTACCACCAGCCCGCGCTGGATCGCTGCGATCCTCTGCAGGCGGGCGAATTCCGCGATGGCTGGGTCGATTTTTCCCTGCGCGAATACTTCAAGGTCGATCGCCGTTTTTTACTCGGGACCCTGGTCCGCTGGGGGGGCAGCGGCCTCGGTACGATCGAGTTCGCGGTGGGTGACGTGATCACCGGGGAGCAGATGCGGCGCGCGTTCTTCGCCGTGACCCGACATCTGCCGAACCCGCGCGCCTGGGTGGTACGGCCGCAGGCCGCCGATCAAGCTGCGCGCATCCGGGCCGTCGATGGCACGTTGCCCATCGTGGATCCGAACGCTCCGTTTCGAGATCAGACCTTTCAGCCGCTGGTCGCCGCGACCGGCTATGGGGTCTTGAAGTTCGTCGCCGGCGCGGATCTCGGGAGCGCCGATCTCGGCCCCGACGTCGTCGTCATCACCGACGAGGTGCCGAACGATATCCCCCTGCTCGGAGGCCTCATCACCGAAGCGTTTCAGACGCCGCTGGCGCATGTCGCGGTCCTGTCCAAGAACCGCGGCACACCCAACATGGCGTTGCTCGGCGCACGCCTGGATCCGCGTGTGGCGCCCTTTGTGGGCAAGCTGGTTCGATTCGAAGTATCCGGGGGAGATTTCAAGATCGCCGAGGCCACGCCCCAGGAAGCCAACACNNCCGCTGCCACGCGGTGCCTTTGCCGTGCCCGTCGCCCACTACGTCGAGCACTTCGCGCGCAGTGGCGCGGCGGCGATCTTGGCGGCGCGCGCCACAGACCCCGCATTCGCCGCGGATCCCCGCGTTCGCGCGCAGGCACTCGCGGACGTGCGCGCGGCCATCACCAGCACGCCCGTGGCTCCGGCGTTGTTGCAGATGTTGCGCGATCAGATACGAGCCCGTTTCGCGAGCGCCCACGTGCGCCTGCGTTCCAGCAGCAACACGGAGGATCTGCCTGGCTTCACTGGCGCGGGCCTCTACACGTCGGTCAGCGTGGCGGTGGACGTGACCGATCCGAAGCTCGACGTCGCCAACGGCCTACGAACGGTGTGGGCCAGCCTCTGGCAGCTGCGCGCGTACGACGAGCGCGAACAGGCTCTGGTCGATCACGGATTGGCTGCCATGGGCGTGCTCGTGGAACCCGCCTTCACCAACGAGCGTGCCAACGGCGTGGCCATCAGCCGCGATGTGCTCGACCCCATCTACGGCGACGCGTACTACTTCAACGCGCAGGCCGGCGAGGCCAGCGTGACCAACCCCGCTCCCGGCGTGACGAGTGAACAGGGCACGTACCAAGAAGGCATCCCGCCCCGCATCGAATACAAGGGCCACAGCAGCCTGATCTCCGGCGCGGTCGTCACGCCCGCGGAGCTCGAAACNNCCCATGCACCTGAACCGCTGGTTCGCCATGGACATCGAATGGAAGCTCGTCGGCCCCGAGCGACAGCTGGTCATCAAGCAGGCGCGCCCCTTCAGCTTCGGGCGCGCCGACGTTCCCACGGACTGCCGCGAGTTCTGACAAGTCGCCGTGCGCCGCGGCACGGCGCCCTGCCAGAATGTTGACTGACTGACGTTCAAGGGACACCCTACGACATGGCCCGGAACGAACGGCATGCCGAGGATCCGGAGTGGCCGTCCGCTTCGGCAGGACGGGACGTGCCCGGCGCTGACCAATTGTCGTGGCTCGATGTGATCCTCGAAACGTCACCCATCGCCATCGGCATCATCTCGGCCCTCGAGAACCGCTACGTGCGCGTGAATCGACGGATGGCTGACCTGGCCGGCAGGACCGTCGACGAGCTCCTGGCATGCGATCCCTATCGGTTCGCGCAGGACACGGCCCACCCGGACGAGCTGGTCGCCGAGCAAAAGCTCTTCGCCGAGTTGGCCGTCGGCGCCCGCAGCTCCTATCAGATCGAAAAGCGCTTCATCCGTCCGGACGGGAGCATCCGGTGGGGGTTGCTCACATTCAGCGCAATCCACGAGTCCACCTCCGATCCGGGAGCGTCCGTGCGACCCATCCGGTTCGCCATCAGTCAGGTCGTCGACATCACCGAAAAAAAGGCCCTGTCCGAGGCCCTTCGGCGCCGCGAAGGCGAGCTGCGACACGCGCAGAAGGTGGATGGAATCGGTCGCCTGGCCGCGGGCATTGCGCATGACTTCAACAACCTGCTGACCATCATGATGGGGTATGGCGAGGTCCTGAAGAAGGGCCTCAGCCGGGACAGCACACGCGCTGCGCCGGTGTCCGAGCTGATGGAGAACGTGGACACGATCCTGGCGGCCTGCGATCGGGCCGCCGGCCTCACGGCGCAGGTCCTCGCCTACGGGCGGCGCGAGACGGTGGCGCCGTGTGCCTTCGTGCTGTCGGAGGCGGCCGAGGATTGGCAGCGGTTCCTGGGGCGGGCCATCGGCTCCGACGTCCACGTCGAACGGTCTCTTGCCGCGCAAGGTGCGATCTTCGCGGACCGGGGCCAAGTGGGTCAGGTCATCATGAACCTGATCCTGAACGCGCGCGACGCCATCCGAGAAGGCGGCCGCATCTCGCTGGCGACACGCGATCTCGTGATAGACGAGGACGCGGGCCACCGGGGCGCGCCCGGCCCCGGCGCATGGGTAGCCCT
>PMNO01000545.1 GCA_003161835.1 Myxococcales bacterium
AGAGCGGGGCGGCCGGCCGCGGAGATCAGCCGCAAATCTTGACCATCCGGGAGATTCTCCGGCGCGCCGCCCGGCACATGGTCAAGGGCGCCGGGATGACGCTGCTCGCTCAACGCCCGCGCGAGGCCCAAGGGCAAGTAGAACACATCGTCCACGTCGTCCAGCCGACCCGCACTGACCAACCATCGCCCAACCGCCAGGAGGGCGCGCCGTACCGCGGTCTGGAGGCGCGCGAACAAGGCATCGTCATCTTCACCAACGGAGACCGCGGTACGCGCGGTGGCCAGCAAGGTCAGGAAGCGCGCCTGATCCGGNNTGGGGCGCTTCGCGCAGGGTGGCCTCCGCCACGTCCCAGCGGGGACTCTCATCGCCGAATTGGCGCAGATAGGCGTCGATGGCTGCCTGCCGATCGGCGGCGTTGGCCGCGGCGGCGATGGCCGTGGCGGCCGCCCGTCGCAGCGATNNTACATGATCGCCATGCTCGCGACCATGTACTGGCTCGAGACCCAGGTGGCCACAGAGCTCCGCGCCCGTCGCAGCCCCGCGACCGACGGTACCCCGGCCAACAAGTCGGGCAAGACCGCGACCGGAGCGGCAAATCGCCCCCCGAGAAACTCCTCCAACGCTTGCCGCGCGGCCACACACGCGGGCCCGACGACACCGAAGAGGGGGCCATATCCCGAAACGTACAAATTCAGGGCGGCCTCCAGGCCGGGCTCTGCGCCCAGTGCGTCGAGTCTCGGCTCGATGTCCGCGCGAAGTTGGTCGAACGCCGCGCGCGGATCGACGACCTTCGCCGAATCCGCGTGGGCCGCGTCGGTGGCCCTGAAAAANNTCCACCAGTCCCGCTTGCGCCGGTGAAAGAGGCCTGGGATTGTGTGCCGCGTCCCAGATCCAGGGCCCTCCGGGCGTGCTCGGGGCCGCTATTTGGGAAAAGGCATCGGTCAGCGGAGCTGCCGTGCGCGCCGCCAGAACCGGGTCCGGCGCGGGACGATAGGCGCGCAATTGCAGGAACGTGACCGTGTCCCGCTGCGCGGCCCACTCGATTTCGACCGGGCCATACGCGCGCGCAGCGACGAACGCGCCGGCCTCGATGGCGGCGCGCGCCGTGGCGGTGGGCGATCCCAGGTTCGTATCCATCCGCACCACCGTGCCTCCGCCATCCGGGGCGCCCGCTTGCGGCGCGGCGCGCGCATCCAGGGCGGCGGTCCCCGCGGCATCGGCGTCGACAAAGGGATGAACGAGCACGGCACCACCCTTCGCGGGCACCGCCGGGCCAGCTGGGGACGGCTTCCGAGAGCCGCCCGATGCCCACGCCGCCGGCGTGAGGAACGAACCGAGAACCCTTCGAATCGCGTCCGGCACTTGGCTCCGCGACACGGGCAACAGGGACAAGTAGATCCCGGCGCCCAGTGCTCCGGCGCGGTCCTCGGTGTCGCCCGACGAACGGACCGCGAATGGGCCGCCGAGCGGCGAGGCCGTCCCGGGCACCGCCCTTTGCACGGCATCGAGGGCGCGCTGCAGCTCGCTTTCGAATTCCGCGGGAAAGGCCGCATTCAGCAGGGCGTCGCGCGCCGCATCCAGCGCCGTCAGATCGGCCCCGGACTCCAGACGCTGCGGCACCGGCGGACCCGACGCGCGCAAGAACCGCCACAAGGCCGGACCGACGACGAAGGCCGGTGGTACCCGCAGACCCAGGGCGGCGAGGCGGGCCAGCGAGCGCGCCTTACCGCCAATCGCCGCGCTCCTGGGCCCACGGCTCGGGTGAATCGGCAGGATGAACCGGCCGGCAACACCGAACCACGGCGTGTTAGCTTCGCGCGACATGCGGGGACCGCTTCTTTCCGGACCATTGGGCAGGGCCAGCACGCTCGATGCCATCGCACGCCTCCTNNGCGGGTCCGCGTCCTCTTGCTCACCGAGGCACAGGAACGCCAGCGCGCCCGCCGCGCAGCCAGACGAACGAAGGCGGCCGGTCACCGCCTGACCGTGGTGCTGGCGGGCGTCGATTTGCCCATCGTCGGCGCATCCGTCGATGCGCTTCTGGTCGAGGGCGCGTCGACCTTGGACGTCGAGGCTCTTGGACGCTGGACCGCCACGTTGGTGCCGGCGCTTCGACCGGGTGGTCGTCTGATCACGGCCGACGCGACCGACGACGCGGCCATCGAGGCGCGCTTGGCCGGGGGGTTCTTGGCCGCCGCGCTCACCCAGATCACTCAAGAACGACCCCGCCAGGGCGTCGTCCTGACCACGGGAGTGGTGCCAGCCGCGCCCATCGTGGCCGCCCGTTTTCGGGATAGCGGGGCCATCGAAACTCTGGTCACCAGCGAAGGCTAACCGACCCCGCCGCTGGTCGCGATGGCCGGGCCATGAGGCCCACCCGAATCGCGAGTAAATCGCGTCCTCCGTCGGGGCCGTGTACTTTCGTAGCTGGATGTTGCCTTGTCGACCAGGCGGCGGGCGCGCGCCGGACAGGGCGCAAGCGACGTTGTGGCTCTCGCTCCTGGTGGCCGCCTGCGTGCCGGGGTGCACGCGGCCGCAGCCGTGCCAGGATCCCACCAACGAGGGCATCTGTTTTTGTCCCATGGGGATTTCCTGCTACCACGTGTGTGGCGAGGCAACCGGACACTGCACTCTGGGTTGTTCGCAAGCCAATCCCAGTTGCTCGGTTGCTTGCGGGGACGACTGCACCGCCCTGTGCGCCGGCGCGGGGCGGTGTGACGCCGTGTGCGGAAGCGACTGCAACGTCTCGTGCGAATGGGTGAAGGAACGCTGCCATGCCGTGGTGGGTCCGACCAGTCGCGTGAATTGCGAGGGCGCCGCCGATTGCGACGTGACCTGCCACGGGGCGTGCGCGGTCTCCTGCGCGCACGGCCGGTGCCTTTTGCATTGCCTCCGGGGGGGGGACTGCGAAATGGATTGTGGCGGCGACGGGGCTCACGAGCGCCCGACGGTCTGTCCGAACGGAACGCGGGTTTGCGGTCGCGGATGCGAGAGCTGAAGCTGGGTAGCGGACGCGGCGGGTCGCCAAGGTCGCGCCCCTGTGCTGGAATGTAGAGTGATCACGAGCCGCCGCATCTCATTGGCGATTCTGGTGTCGCTGGGAGTGCATGCCCTGGCCGGCGCCGGTGTCATCGGCTCGTCGCTGTGGCACGCCTGGCGGGATGCCCCCGTCGACGTGGAAATCACGGGCATGCGCCTGGAGGACCTTCAGGAGCTGCCGCTTGGCGCGCCCGCGGCNNCCCCCGCCCCACAAGCGACCGACCGGGACCGAGCGCAACCAAAGCCCGAGCGGGTCCGGGCGCCTCGGCCGCCCCCATCCGAGGAGGCTGACAAGGGCCCGGCGCCTCCCCGACCCACGAGCGTGCGCTCGTACGCGCCGCAAGGATCGCGCGTCACGGCGTTGATTCGAACCGACCGCCTGCGTGGAACCCCCTATGCGCCGGCGGTCGATACGTTGCTCTTACACCTGCCCGACCGGCGCGATCTGCTGGAGGGAACGGACCTCGACCTGTATCGCGACATCGACGCCGTTCTGGTCGCCACGCCCAATCCGCTCGACGCCAGGGTCACGTTTCTGGCGGTTCGCCACCGCCTCACCGATCCCCAGCTACGCGCGGCGCTCGAGCGGGGCGCGCGCGCCACCGGCAGAAAGCTCGCCTGGCGGACTGAACGGGGCCGACCGTTCGCCGAGCGGCGCGCCGGAACCGCGGGGGGGACGCCACCGGGCAGCCGGGACGAGCGCCTCATACTGCTGGCGGCCCCTCATCTGGTCGTCGTGACGCCGCCCGCCTATCGCAGTCTCATCCTGCGGGGTCCGGATCGCGGCGCCGGTGCCGCCCACTCCAGCGGGGCGGCGGACGATGCCACCGGCTGGGCCGAATTGCTGCACCGGATCGACGCGGAGGACAGCATCTTGCCGGCGGATGCGGTGGCCATGGTTTCAGCGGTCGATCTTTTTTCCGCGCGCGGCCCGCGGATGGGGATGAATATTGCCCCGGGAACGCGGGGCGCCCTCGATGATGCTCCCGCGCCCGACGCGACCGTGCTGGGTCTGCCGATTCCCGCCGTATTGACCATGACCCTGGGCGTGGCGCCACAACCCTTCGCCACCGTCGACGGAGAATTTGGTGCCGAGGCCGCCGCCCTGCGCTGGGAAGAAGAGTGGCCCGCGCTACGCCACAAGCTCCTGACCAACCCGCTCGTGGTGCTGACTGGATTTTCCGGGCTGATCGGGCGCGCGACAGTGGACCGAACCGGCACATCCATTCGCCTGCATGTGGACGCGACGGAAGAGGAGACCATCCGGATCCTGGAGTTCTTGGCCGCGCAGATGTCGGCCCTCGGACGATAGCGGCGTGACTGTCTAGGCGACGAGGTGAACGCGCACGGGCGATCCCGGCGCACGCGATAGGCGCCGCAGGCCACCGCGATCGGGCACGGTCCGCAACGCGTGGTTAGACCGCGGACCGCGGTTAGACCTCTACGACGAACCCCAGGTCAACATCGCAACCGGCCTGGCCCCCGCGGATTCCCCAATTCTCCTTTGGAATCTCGCGAAGGAGGACCTTCACATGATCTCGGGGAATGCCCAATGTTTCTAGGTTCTGAACGATAGCCCGATACAGTTCTCGCTTTGCCTCCAACGAACGTCCCGCAAACGCGTCGATACTGACGTGCGTGTACATCTCGGGCATGGCCTTCCCGGGGGGGCACGCGAACCGATGCGGCTCGTGAACCAACAGGCGGACATTCTTGTCATGAGGAAGGATCTTGAATGCATCGCGCAGTGCACGGTGAACACCCTCCATGAGGGCCTCCTCCTGCTCTTGGCTACAGGCCCTTCTCACTTCGATCAGCACACTTGGCACGATGTATCCTCCGACGGTCAACGTTCTGCCGTTCAGCAGCGTGAACCCGAGCGTAAGCGAGGGTCGCGTCCGCCTGCAACGGCTGGTTCGGCAGCCAAGCAGTCGTCATGACGAAGGGCCATCATGTGGGCCTGCTCGAACGCGNNATTGCGGCGTCGACGACCGCCAGTACCGCCAGACATGACAGGCTTCCCCATCCCGTCGTCAGATCTGTGCCGCCGCGTACCAGGGCCAACGTGAGCAACATCGTCGCGTCAGCTGTGCCGTGAAGGATCGCTGGTGCGATTACCGAGCCGGCACGAAGGCGCACGAACGTCAGGATCGTTGCGAACAGAAGGGCGTAGACAAGAAACACCAACGTGCCACCGACGGGATGGGATGGGTAGCCGTATCCCTGTAAGGTCAGGGGAACGTGCCAGAGGCCCCAGAGGATTCCCGTTACCATCGAACATCGCCAGGAACCCCGACCAATCAAGTTGTGGTGAAGCAGACCCCGCCACGCGATCTCCTCGCCTGCCCTGCCGAACACTCCGGTTCAGCGGCGGGCCGCGCAGCGGACCATCCGCTGCAGCCGGTTGTTTGACGCCAACGCCTGAGTTCTCAACGTTTACGTTCGATGGGATCCTCTCGGGAGGACTGCTTCCCGAACTGCTGGGCGAGCCCGATGAGAATTCCTTCGGGACCCCGGATGTAGCAGAGTCGGTAGATGTCGTTGTAATTCACGACTTCATCTACCAGCGTCGCGCCGAGCTTGCTGAGCCGGGCGAGGGTGTCGTCGATGTCATCGACGGTGAACATGACGCGCAGGTATCCCAACGAGTTCACGGGGGCTGTGCGGTGATCGGACACGATGGCGGGGGCGTCGAAGCGCGAGAGCTCGAGGCGGCTGTGGCCGTCGGGGGTGCACATCATGGCGATCTCGACACGCTGGCCGCGCACTCCGGTGACGCGGCCGGCCCATTCACCTTCGATGGGCATGCGGCCTTCGAGGGTGAGGCCGAGTTCGGTGAAGAACTTAATGGCGGAATCGATGTCTTCCACCACGATGCCGACGTTGTCCATACGACTGACTGCCACGATGTCTCCTTGGCGCCTAACGACGCTGCCGTTGAGCTGCAAGCCGGCCGCCGAACCGGCGCTTCGATTCTACACGGTGTTCCTACGGTGGGATTGCCTTCAACGGCCTTATGCGTTGGGCGGCGAACCGCTACGACTGCCGTCACGGCAACCCGACGCCACAACCAGCCACCATAGTCCACGAAAGAATGGGCCCTGGGGACGTTGGCCACATCGCACCGGCCGANNCACGGGCTCCACCATGGCCAGGTCCGATGATCGATGCCTTGAATTCCGAGGGACCAGATGCGTTCATAACTCGTCCGATCTGTCGACCTCGCGCCGAAGCCGAGCGATAGGGTCGCGCCGCTGAGGCCTACACCGAGATCGCCAACCGCGCCCAACACCCGCCGAGGGTTCTCGCCGAGTCGAGCCCACAGTCCTCCAGACGCGGCGACGGCTTGGGGATATTGCAACTCGACCAGCGTGAATCTGGGAATACACTCAAGGATTGTTCTCAAGCCGAAACCGTAGTGCGAATTGCAAGCGATATGGCACGGCGACGCCACTCTTCCTTGCCGGCTTCCACGTCATGGCTCGCGCGGCATCGATAGCGGCGCGATCAAACTCCGGACCTCCAGATTTGACGACCGCCACATCCGATGTCCGACCATCGGACGACACGGTGACCGCCAACGTGACGTCGGCCTGAATTCGGTGCGCCTTCGCTTCGGCGGGATATATCGGAGCCACCACATTCAGTCTCAAAGGAAGGGAATCCTGCGTCTGCTGCCCCGGCGCAAGCAGCCGCTAGAACCAGGATCGCGCTCGCGCCGCGATGTAGATAGCCCTTCAAGACATTCACCGCAGTCTGTCCAACGATCTGGCGTTAACCCGCGGGCCGCAGGCCCGTCGGGTTCAACGCCTCGTTAGACGGCGTCGCGTCGAGCCAACCATTCGGTAATGACGTTGTGAATCCAGGCGAGGTCCTTTCGACCGTATCCGACAAACAAGCTATCTGGGACATCGTTGGCAACCACCGAAAGATAGTGAACGGGCACCCGATCTGTATCTGAATAGAGCTGGTCTATAGCAACTATCCTAAACGAGCGAAGAGGGATCTTCACGTCCGTATTTGCGAACAGCTGACGTCGGACAATTCGAACCGTCTGTCGGTCGAACTCCAGGCGAGTCCTGACAAAGGCCTGTCTGAAGAGGTTCAGAGTAAGCACGGACAACAGGGCCCCTCCCAACACGAAAAACCACCCAGCGGACCATCCTTGGGCGAAACCAAAAGTCAACATGCCCGCCGATGCCGCACCTCGAACGAACACCGGCGCCGAATACGGTGGTCTCCCCTCCAGCACGAACGTCTGAGTGTCACCGCGAACCACAAACCGCTTCGGCACGAATGATGGCTCAAACGGGAGGACCGCGCGCCGGAACGGATGTTGGTTCACGATGTCGCCCATGGGGAGTCCGTCTAACGCCCTGGTGTTCGGCCGCTGCAACACCATGTTAGACCGCGCCTCCGCCGCTTTGGAAGCCGACCAATCCACGCTCATCGGCCTCTGCGGCGACCAGATCCGCNNCAGATCCGCTGCAACGGCTTGTTATACGGCGACGACCTACGGCCCCGCATCCGCGCAAATCCCGCAGGTCCACCCGCGCGTAGAGTCACAGACGGCGCAACCCAGACCGCAATTGTACGTTCCGGGCCACGGTCCACAGGGCAGCCGGCTCGATGTCCACGACCCTGCGGGACAATCGGACGCCGGCGTCAGTGGCGCCTCACAGTGGAACGTTCCTCCAACACACTCGGCGGAGATAGGCTCGCTGTCGGCTACCTCCCCGCACTGGTGAACACATGCCGTGAAGAACGCGCTGTCTCCACATAGCGAGCCGTCGGGTGGCGCCGCCTCCGTAGGCGCGGAGGAACTTGTGCTGCAAGCGCCGAATGCGAGAATGCCGAGCACAAGCGCCGCTTTTATCATTATGGTTCCCATCCTGTCCGTATGACGATCACGCGTTCAGCGGCGGCGCGCAAGCGCCGTCCGTTGCAACGCGCA
>PMNO01000673.1 GCA_003161835.1 Myxococcales bacterium
AGGCCATGGTGGCAAGCCAGGAAGGTGCCTGCGCCGCAAACCGTGGCCATCTGACCGCGGAAATTCTGAGTGCGGGCGATGTCCGATTCGTTGACCCGGCGAAACTGGCTGCCAGGCAAGATCATGGTGCCACCTGCCTCGCGCGGCGTGTCGTGAAAGAAGAAGAAGAGCTGAATGTCGAAGGTGTTCAGCCTGGGATCGATGATCGCGTCCGCGTGCCAGGGCTGGCTCCATCGCTGTCGGGGAGGGACGACGTGAGCGTAGTGGTGATCGTAAAGAGCTCCAGGGCCGAGCAGACTCTCGATGACGTTCGCGACCTGCGGGAGACGCAGGACGGGACCGATCGCGGGGGATTCGCGCCACAAGCTGGCCAGGGGCTTGCCCGGCCACCGCGCCTCCCGGCTGTCGCGCGCCGCACGATAGGGCGAAGGTTCGAAACCCTGGGCCAGCTCCGCCAGCGCCGCCGCGCAGAGGTCTCGGGGGATGGCCTCGTCGAATCTCAGGAAGCCGTGGGCCACGAAGGCCGCCAGGCTCTTCGAGGTCAGGTGAAATTCGTCAGCCACGGGCTGCCCCGGCGTCGCGCAGCTTCTCGAGGACGTACTCGAAGCGCGGGAATGCCGTCTGGTGCTCCTGGCCAGCGGGCGCGGCCACGAGCGCGGGAACCTGAAGCACGCGCCATCCGTCCTTCATGGCGGCCAATACGGACTCATAGGGAGGTACGTCCGAGTCTCCCGCCATGGAAGTGGTTTGCCCCGTCCCATCAAACAACGACCAAGCGACCACGGCGCTCGCGGGGCTGGGGCTGGCGACGCACAGGAACAACAGCTGTTGCCGCAGGTTCATCCCGCACCGATTGTGTCACGAAGCCGCGCGGTTCGCCCGGCCATGGCCCGAAGGCGCCCGGCTAAAGGGCGGCATTTCGGGAAGGCCCGGCCTATACTCTCTGGGTTTCAGGGTCCGTGCAAAGGTCGTAAGGTCGCCCCGCCCTTGGTCGAAGTCTAGTACCCGGCCAGCCTTCCTCGAACACGCCGGCTCAGGCAAGGAGAAAATCGCCATGGTTCATTCCCTTTCAATTCGGGCCTTGCTGCTGGGTATCCTCATCGGGGGTGGGTGCGCGCCCTCGGCCGAGCCCGCTGGTGGCGGCACCGGGGGACGAAGCCCCGCGGCCAGCGGAGGCGCGGTGGGTCACAGCGGGGGGGCGACCGCGGTTGGCGGCGGCGATCCCGTGGGAACTGGCGGCTCAAGCTCGTCGAGCGGAGGATCCTTTCAGGCGGGGACGGGTGGTGCCGCGCAAGCGAGCGGGGGCACGCCAGCGTCATCGACAGGCGGTGCGTCGACGGGATCAGGGGGCGGTGCTCCTCTGGGCGGCCGCGGAACGGCCTCGGGTGGGGCGGGCCCAGNNTTCTCGGTCAGCTTCACGATGACGTCGGCGATGAGCAAGATCTTCACCGGCTCCGATTTCAACCCGCCCATCCCGTTTTCGCGCTCAATCAAGGTCTTCGTTCCGCAACAGTACGTGGACGGCACCGAATCGCCGTTCATGGTGTCATCGGACGGCTTTTACGGTGGGCTGCAGACCGTGGTTCAGAATCTGGCCGACGACCCCAACCCCGATCATCACGTTCCCCCGCTCGTGATCATTGGCATCCAGAACGGGCCGGACGGCGACCACGCCACCAGCGAGCGCAGCCTCGAATACGACACGGTGTCCGATCGCTATTGGCGGTTCGTGACCACCGAGGTCATACCCGCGGTGCTGGCGAACGCCGCCCTCAAGGCCAAGTTCCCCAATTTCAAGCTCACGAGCGATCCCAATGGACGCGGCGGCTACGGTTGCAGCTCGGGCGGCCCGGCGGTCATGGGTCTGGCCTGGTTCGGCGACTTCAACCGCGTCTTTTCATTCTCCGGATCGCTGGTCGCGATTCAGCCGACCACCGATCATCCCTTCGGCGCGTGGGAGTACGCCGCGATGATCACGGCCGCCCCCTTCCGCCCTGACCTGCGCGTCTTCCTGGAGGTCGGCGAGCACGACAATCGCTACACCGAGCCCGAGGCCAACCACAGCAACTGGGTCATCTCCAATCGTGCGGTGGCGGCCGCGCTGATGGCCAAGGGCAATCACTATCGCCTGGTCTTCGCGAAGGGCGCCGGTCACTGCGACAACAACGCCCGGAATGAGGTGATGCCCGATGGGTTGATCTGGCTCTGGCGCGGGTATCAGGCGTCGAAGTAAGGCAACGGGGGCTCGCACGCGGGCTCGTATGGAACCTGGTCGCCGCGGCGACACTTGCGCTCGGGATGTATATCGGTTCGTATCCTGCCTGGCGCGGCTCTTGTCGGCGTGCCGAATGGAACAACCCATCTTGAGGAGGAACGCATGCGCTTGATCAAGCACTTGACCACGACGACATTCTTACTGACCGCCCTGGTAGGCATGGCCCCGGCAAAGGCGGAGGAGCCCCCCGCGCCCCCCAGCAAGCCACCCGTCGAGAACGATGGCCTCAAGATGTTCGTCGGCAGCTGGACCTGCGAGGGCACGGCGAACCTGGGACCGGGCAAGACCGTGAAGGTCAAAGCCACCGCCAAGGTCAAGAACGAACTGGGCGGCTTCTGGCAGAGCTTCGTCTACACCGAAAAGAAGACCAAGGACTATCCCATGGCCATCACGGCGATCGGGACCTGGGGCTGGGAGGCACAATCCAAGAAGTTCGTTCGTGGCGAGTTTCAGTCGAGCGGCGGCTATACCACCGGCACGAGCACGGGCTGGTCGGGTGACTCGTTGACCTGGGATCTCGAGACTTCGAACTTCATGGGCAAGATGAGCGCCAAGCACACTTTCACGAAGAAGAGTGACAAGGAGTTCGTTCACAAGCTCGACGCCAAGATGCCGGCCAGCCCCGGCCCCATGACCATCTTCGAGGTCACCTGCAAGAAGTAGCGCTCGCGCTTCACCGGAACCCTGGCCCGGACCGAGCTCGCTCAAAGCAACAGCGACGAGATCGGCTCCGGGCCACGCGGTCATGTACCGCAGTTCAGAACTAGAAGAAGATCGCCTGGGCGCCGAGCTGGACGGAGTTGGCCGTCACCCCGGTGCCAGGGAGTTTCGTGTGATCGTAGGTGGCGACCACTCGAAGGGCCGGGCCCTTGACGAGGTAGCTGAGGCCCACGTCGAGATTCCAAGCCTTCTGCGAGCTGACCGTATTGGCCCACTGGTAACGCACCATGGGCTGAATGTGGCCTGGCCCGATCAGGTCGGTGGCGATCGCGCCTAGCAGGTAGAACGAATCCTTGGTCGCACCCGGGCTCATGTCGCTGACCGTGAAGTGATAGTAGGCCCCTTCACCCGTGACCCAGCCCCCGCCGAGCTTGTATTCCGCCAAGATGTCCGCGTTCACCTCGCTGTAGTCCTTGTCGTCGAGGACCAACCCCATCGTGGCGGGGGCAACCGGCGTCGCCCGCGCCAGGCTTCCATGCTTCTGGAACTGCCCGCCCACCCCGATGGCCAGCACGTCCTTGTCGCCAAAGTAGGTCGAGTTTCCCCAGAATCCAGGCTCGGTGCCGATGATCGCGAGGTTCAGGCGCCCTGAAAACAGGGGGCTGCTCGTCGCATCGCCGTTGTCGAAGGCACCCACCAGGTACTTGAATTGCCCGCCGTTGACCTGCCCCCACACCACGGCCCCAGTGTTGCGGCCCGCCGGGCCTTCCTTGGGAGCGGCGACCTGCAAGGCGCTGCCCACGGACAAGAAACCCGGATAGTTCCAGGGGATCATGAAGAAGGGACCGGCGAAGTTCGAGCGATCGACGGGCACCAACAGCTGACCCACCCACAGGTGGAAGGGCTCGGCGAGATCGAATGAAATGATCGCGTCCATGATGCCGGCCGTGCCGTGGAGGAGATTGGCGTTCAGGTTCAGGGTGACGCCCACGTTCTGGTGAACCTTCCCGCCGGCGTGAAGCTCGATGTACGAGGTGTCCATGTGCCAGTCGCCGAGGTCCTTCGGATCGGTCGCGCTCTGAAACACCGAGCCCGCTCGAACCCACGCGCCGACATCGATGGGAGGCAGGGCCTCTGGTCGCGTCGCTGGCATGGTTTCCGCAGCCGTCGGGGGCTTGGTCGCGGCCTCGACCGCGGAGGGCGGCGCGGCGGCCGGCGGCAACGGAGCCGGAGGAGGCGGCGGCATATCACCCATGGGCGCCGGGGGCGGCGGCATCTCGCCCGCGGGCGGTGCCGCGGGAGTTTGGGCCTGGGCGGCCACCGAAGGAACCAGGAGCAACAAGGCCAGAAGGAGCGTCGAGCGCTTCCCACGAGATTTCACGGCCGACTGTCGGTCTGTACACCCCCTCATCGTGCTGCGCGCACCGTTGTGTTGAAAAGACGCAGTCGTTGGCTCTCGCATCTGACCTCCTATTTGTTGGTTCGCTTTTTTCTTTAACAACGCGACGGACCGGTTGGCAGCCAGCCATTTGCCGCAGGATTTTTCGCCGTTACTTGAGACCGCGGCGGCCGAATCGGGTTATTGCAGATTCTTTCTTTGAAGGTCAACAAGCGAACGTCGACAATCGTCCACATTCATTCAATTGGAAGCACCACGCAGCGAAAAGCAGGACATTGATTGCGTCAATGTTGCCGTTGAAGCGACCGGCGTGTTTCGGGGTCATAAACGAAAAGCTTCCGAAATGTTTCGTATCGGATATCGATCTGGAAACACAACGTTTTTGAGGCGTCACGCGCGCGGGGAGGGCGCTTGGCGACGAGGTTCTGCACCGATCTTCATCGGGAGATCATCGCGGGGTGCGGGGTGCGGGGACATCGGGCGGCAGCCTCGAGCGCCAGGCCCGTTGTCGGCCGGGTGAGTCCACTCCGCCGACACGTCAATGACGGAGGATTAATGTTCCAAATGCTTCAATGCCTGCGGCAATGAACAGCTATCGCAATTGTTCGTTTGTCGTTAATTGCTAAATTCGCGCGCACAAGATTAGTCGCCAAGTTGAAGAAGGGGCGACAGGCTTTGGGGTGATCTCGAGGCAACGCCCAGCGACACCGATGCGTTCGGCCTTGGCCGTTGAGCGTGCCTGGATCACCCAGTTGTCGGCAGGATCTTCGGGCAGCCAGTTTCCGGCGGGTCCGACCTCCGGCACGAACGTTTCGCAAGTGCTCCCGGGCGATCACGCCCAGGAGCTCCTGCCACGGATGATGGTGGATACGATCTCGGTCGGCCCATCAAACGCCGCGTCGATCGCGCGGCCCGGCGATCCGGAAGGAGTAAGGAACGCGCTCAACCAGACGTTGGCATCGAAGACAACCCTCATACCCGGCCGCGGGCGTAGGCCACAGCTTCGAGGGCGATCCGGTCGGCTTCATCCTCGTTCGGGATGATCGGAGGCAGAGCCGAGTAGCCGCGCTAAAGTCGCAGCGCTTCCTCCCGAGACCCTTTCTTGCTCCTGCCTTCGCGGAGGAGGGTCGCAAACTGAAACAGCAGCTCGCGTGCGTGCAGCTCCGAATGGGAGCGGTCAAAGAGGCATTGGAGCGGCGGTACCCGCGCACTCCGGCCATAGCAGGCACGCCGCCGATCTCGTCGGCGGCGGTCCCGCGGTAGGGCTGCGCGTCTGGCTCGAAAACGTCTTGGGTCAGGGCACTATTTCGGATAGCCGCGCCAGAGCCATTCCATCGCCTGGGGCATGGTTTGACCTCGGACGCCCCCATCCACGTGCCCGGCGCCGATCGCGTAGACGAAGCGATAGTGGTAGCCCTTGGCCTTCAGCGCCGCCGCCAGGTTCATGTTTCCCAGAGCCCAGTTGCGATATGAGGCGGCCGTTTCGTTGGCTCCGTTGTCCATCGAGCCGACCTCCAGGAAGATGCGCAGCGGCCGCACATCACTCTTGGGAATCAGATTCTCGCCGTATTCCCAGGCGCCGTGCGGGTACATGGTGCTCGACTTCAGGTTCACGAACGTTCCCGAATAGGTCAGAAGCCGCGTAAAGTCGCCGAACCAGGCCAACCCCATGGCCGCTGGCGCGCCGGAGCTGCCTCCCATTGCGCCGCGCCCCTGCGGATCGGTGGTGATCTTTATCTTGTAGTCCATCTCGACCTTGGGCAGCACCTCTTCACTCACGAAGTGGTAATACACATCCGAGACCGTGTCGTACTCTCCGCTTCGGTCGGTTCCGGGGTTGATCAACACCCCCAACATCATGGGGATCTTCTTGGCGGCGATGAGATTGTCCATCACGTTCATCACTTCATTGCCGTATTGCGTGCCGTCTTGCACGACCATGACCGGCGCCGGGGTGTTGTCGACGTAACCGACAGGAATGTAGACCTGAACCGTGCGCGAGCCCCCCGGGTAGTACTTGCTGCCCACGTTCGACATCGTGAAGGTCATCCGGCGGCCCTTGGCCACCCCCGCCATCACGCCGAACTCGGGAGCGGCCTTGAAAGGTGAGCTGATCATGTAGTCGCCGTCGTCCGCGGTGCCTGGATCCGAAGCCAGGCTACCTGCCGAGCCACCGCCCCCCGGACGGCCGGCCGCGCCGCTCGTCCCGGCGGTTGGGACGCCTGAACCCGCGCCCCCCTGAGTGCCTCCAGTTCCCCCCCCCACAGGTGTGGTCCCGCCGGTGTCCGCGCCGCCAGTACCAGGGGCGCCGCCGGTGCTCGCGCCGCCGGTTCCGAGCACGCCACCGGTTCCGAGTGCGCCTCCCGTCCCGGCTCCGCCGGTGGCGTTCGCGGCGCCGCCCGTGGCGGAACGACCTCCGGAACCCGCTACGGTGGCTCCATCATTGGAGCTCGGGCTGCACGATGCGGCACCCACAGCAAGAAGTACGAGGGCAGGCAAGGTCTTGGTCATCAACATCGTCTAATCCTCCGGATGAGAGTGGGGGCAATCTACGCCTGGCGGCGATGCCCAGCCACGGGGGTACCACCACCGCAGTGTCGACCGGCTCGAATTTCAGCTCAGCCCGGGGTGATACCACGCAGTCCGGGGGCTGGATCTCCCAAAGGTGTCGCGCGGTTACCGGACACTCGCGCCGGCGATGCTCGGTTTGCGGGCGATGTTTTCCCGCACCGCGAGGTGGATGGGATACATCATGGCCACGGTCACGGCGATGGCGATCATCACGACATAGCCGAGCGTGTCATAGTGCTCGATCCGTCCGTCGGAGGCTTGAAAGACGATGAGGCCGGCGACGGAGGAGGCGACCCCTCCCGAGAGCTGCTGCAGCGAGGACGTGATGGCCATGTAGGCGCCGCGATCAGCCGGCGCGGGCACGGCGGAGGTGAGCGCGCTCGCCGAGATGATGCGGGACATGATGGCGCTGAACAGGATCGCATTGAGCAGCATGACGACCCCGATCGGTGTCCGTCCGAGGTTGCAATATATTCCGACCAGCACAACGCTCACGCTGGAGCCGATGCAAAACATCACGTACTTGCCGATCGCGTCGCTCAGACGACCGAGGAGCGGCCCGGCCACCATCGAGCACAGCCCGGTCACGAGATAGATCAACGGCAATCTCTGCACGGCGATGCCGAGATTGTGGACCGTGAAAGCGCTCCCGAATGGCATCAGCATGAAACCGCCCGTCGCCAGCAGCGTGGTCGCCGCGAACCCCTGCAGATAGGCACGCACGCTGAAGGCGTGCAGGAAGTGCCTGAGGGGGTTGCGGTCGGAACGAATCAAGAGGTGCGCATTGATGGGGCGGAGAAACACGGCGATCACGAACCCCACCGCCAGGCTGACCGTGCCGATGAGGACGAACGGCGCGTGCCAGCTGTAATGGTTGGACAGGAGCAGGCCGACCGGGATGCCCATGACCTGGCTGGCCGCGAAGGCGGTCTGGACCAAGCCCATCACGCGGCCGCGGGTCTCCAGGGGGAACAGATCCGTGATGATCGCGAAGCCGATCGATCCAATGACGCCCCCAAATAGTCCGGTCACCACGCGGGCTCCCAGGAGGAAGGCATAGCTGGTGGCCGCCGCGCACAAGAATGTGCCCAGCACGAAGCCGGAATAGAAGAACAGCAGAAGCTTCTTGCGGTCGAACTTGTCCGCGAAGCCGGCCGTGAGCAGACCGGAGAAGCCCGCGCTGAAGGCGTAGGCGGACACGACCAGGCCGAACTGCGACGTCTTGATTCCGAGATCGCGCAGGAGGATGGCGCCGAGCGGCGACAGGATCATGAAGTCCAGAACGATGGTGAACTGCAAGAACGCGAGGACTGCGACCACGAACTTCTGGTAACGGGAGAATGTCGACATCTGGCTCCGGCGTGGGCTGTGGGTTCGGTGCGTGCGCGCGACCGCGCGTCATTGTGTAGCACCTTTTCCGCCGTCGACGACCCGTTGGCGACGGTCGCCT
>PMNO01000470.1 GCA_003161835.1 Myxococcales bacterium
TAAAAGTACGCCCCCCCCGGGTTGGGGCCGTGTTGCGCCATGAACTCGATCACCTGCAAGGTGCATTTCGCGCAGGTCACGTTCGGAAGCATGAGGCTGGTCGTAAACGACATCACCGCGGTGCCCTGGTGCGGCCACAGATTGTCGGCCAGAACCGGGAATACCGGGGTGGCCTGGAAGTCCGCTTTCGCCGATACCCCCGGCGGGGTCCCGGTCGGGGACAGGACCTTGTTGGCACTGTCGTAGACCACATTGTCCACGGGCAGCTCGGTGCGCGAGTTCATCGAGAGGGCGATTCGATAGAAGCCAGGGTGCGGCACGGTCTCCATCACGGACACCGTCAGGGGGTGACCGCCTTGAACCTTGGTCACGATGTTCGACGCCGGAGTGAGCGGGCCGCACGGGGGGGCGCCTTTTCCTCCGCCGGTCGAGGTATCCGCCGCAGGAGGTGACATCAGGGTGAAGTGGGCGTGAGCGATGCCCGAAGTCGATAGCGCCAGACCCAAGAGGGTTGGGCCGATGATGAAAATGGATGCTCGCGTTCGCATGAAAGACCTCCGTTGTAGCTGATCGGACCTCACGGAACCGGCCCCAGCATGCCGTCCGCATCGGCGACATGCAACTGGCCTCGACCCCCGCCACAAGAATGCCCCGCCAGTTGACCGGCCGGAAGGCCAAGCATGACACAGTGCCGGACTGCCCGCCTTGCGGCTCACGCCCCGTGTCCATGGGTTTCGGGCCGGCCGCTCGCCTCGCCCCGACAGAGTTCCAGCCAGCGCTCGACGCCCGGGCTGCGGTACTTTCGCTTGTGGAGCAGGAAGTAGAATTGGCGCCGGAAATCCCGGTGTGGGACCGCGCACGCCTTCAGCGTCCCGAGGCGGAAGGCGTCATCCAGGGCGATGCGCGAGATGCACCCGAGCCCGAGGCCCGCCGCAACCGCCCCCTTGATCGCCTCGGTGTGCTGCAGCGCCAGGGCGATGTGCAAATCAGGCAGGAGGCCCCGCATGGCGCGGTCGAACGCTTGCCGTGTTCCGGAGCCGCGCTCGCGGACAATCCANNGCCCACGTCGATCTCGAAATTTTCGACCTGACGCGCGATCTCCTCGGTGTTGGCCACGGCGAGCGTCAAGGCCGCGTCCGGGTGCGTGCGCATGAACTGGGCCATCAGGGGCACCGCCAGATAGTTGCCGATGGTCAGGGTGGCCCCGATGCGGAGCTGGCCCACGTCCATGTGATTCGCCAGGGTCCGTTCCAGGTCCTGGGCCTGTTCCAGCACCGCCTCGGCGCGCGGCCGCAAGGATCGCCCGAGCTGGTTCAGCTGCAGGCGTTTTCCGACCCGATCAAATAGCTGAATATCGAACTGACGCTCGAGATCGGACAGCGACCCGCTGACCGCCGACTGCGACATGAACAGGGCCTTGGCCGCGTGACTGACGCTTTGGGCGCGGGCCACGGACAGGAAGACCTCCAGCTGGCGGAGCGTGTAGCGCATGGCGGCTCGAAGGGAGTGCAGTCTAGCCCGGCTAATCGGATTTGCCGAATAATCATATCTGAATATCCCGTTTTACCGATGTGCAAAGCTGGGTTAGATTCAACGACATCGGCCCGGCAGCCGCCGGGCGGGGAGAACCGACCCATGAGTAACCTGAATCAGGAATACGTTCTGGATGTCCATCACTGGAATGACACGCTGTTCAGCTTCAAGACCACCCGCGATCCCAGCTTGCGCTTTCGCAATGGTCATTTCGTGATGATCGGGCTCGAGGTGGAAGGCCGCCCCCTGTTGCGCGCCTTCAGCGTGGTCAGCGCCAACTACGACGAGCATCTCGAGTTCTACAGCATCAAGGTTCCGGACGGCCCGCTCACGTCGCGGTTGCAGCATATCAAGCCCGGTGATCCGATTCTGGTCAGCCGCAAGCCGACCGGGACGTTGCTGGTCGATCACCTGGTGCCCGGCAAGCGGCTGTATCTGCTCGGGACCGGTACCGGACTGGCGCCGTTCATGAGCATCATCCGCGATCCGGAGACCTACGATCGTTTCGAGCACGTGGTGATTGTCCACGGCGTTCGGTCCGTCAGCGATCTCGGTTACAAGGACTACATCGAGAGCGAGCTGCGCGATCACGAGCTGGTCGGCGAGCAGGTGCGCAAGCAGCTGTTGTACTACCCGACGGTGACCCGAGAGCCCTTTCGCAACCAGGGGCGCGTGACCGATTTGATCCAGTCGGGAAAGCTATTCGGGGATCTGGGCATGCCTGCGCTGGATCCGGAACACGATCGGGTGATGATCTGTGGCAGCCCATGGGTCCTCAAGGATCTGGTCGCGATCCTGGATGCCCGCGGCTTCGAGGAGGGGAGCAGCGACGGCCACGGGCAGTACGTGATCGAGCGCGCCTTCGTGGAACGTTAGGGCGGGCGGCCGCATGATGCGCACATGAAGGCCGTCGCGATCACCGCGCCCGGAGAAGCCCGGGTCGTCCACGTCGACGAGCCTTCCGCCGCGGCGGGCGAAGTGTTGGTGCGGATCCGACGCGTCGGCCTGTGCGGGTCGGACCTGACGACCTTTCTGGGAAAGAATCCCATGGTCAGCTATCCGCGCGTGCTTGGGCACGAGATCGCGGCAACGATCGAACAGCTGGGAGCGGATGTGCCCGACGCCTGGCAGGTCGGCATGAACGTGACGTTCACGCCCTACACGGCGTGCGGAGCCTGTCCCTCGTGCCGGGCCGGTCGACGGAACGCCTGCCGCGACAACAAGACCCTGGGCGTTCAGCGCGATGGCGCATTGTCCGAGCTGGCCGTGGTGCCCCACCAGAAGCTGTACGCGTCGCCGCTCTTGACCGTCGACGAACTGGCGCTGGTCGAGCCCTTCTCGGTTGGGTTTCATGCCGCCAGCCGCGGGCGCGTGCAAGAGGCGGACACGGTTCTGGTCATGGGGTGCGGGGGCGTGGGTTTGGGCGCGGTCGCGGGCGCGGCCAGTCGTGGGGCGCGGGTCATCGCCCTCGACACGCAGGACGGCAAGCTATCGCTGGCCAGGACCGTGGGCGCCCGTCAGGTGATCAACGCGACCACCAGTGACGCCCGCCAGGCGGTGATGGATCTGACGGGGGGCAACGGCCCGGACGTTGTCATCGAGGCGGTCGGGGCGGCGGCCACCTATCGCCAGGCCGTCGATTGGGTCGCGTTCTGCGGTCGGGTCGTCTACATCGGCTACGGAAAAGAGCCGGTCTCGTACGAAACCAGGATGTTCGTCATGAAGGAACTGGATATTCTGGGCGCGCGAAACTGCCTGACCGAGTTCCCCGACGTGATCGCGTTCTTCGAGCGACGCACGTTTGATCCGCGCTTGTTGATTTCGCGGACCATAGGGATGGAGGAAGTACCCGACGCGCTGGCCGCCTGGGCCGCCAACCCGGGGGGCACGTCGAAGGTGATGGTCACGGTCGCGTGACGGGCGTGACGGCCCGGCAGGCCCATAGCTGACGCTGAAGGGCCGCGTCGTCGAGCTCCTCGCCTATCAGGACCAGGCGCGTAACGCGGGGCTCGGCACCCCACGGTGCTCCCAGAGCGAGGCGCAAGTGGTCGCCGGCCAGTTCCAGGAAGCCGCGCCGGTCCTCGCCGGCCAGGTGCACGAAGCCCTTGGCGCGCACCAGTCGGTCGCCGAGACCTTGGCAGGCCAAGAGCAACGCGGCGCCGAGCAACGGCGCATCATCCACGAACGTCACGGCCGCGAGCTGGTGGGAATGCCCAGGTCCGTGGGCGGCGCCCGGAGCCTGACCCGCGGGGTGCGGGGAAGGTCGGCGACGTCCGGCGGCGAGTCGGGTATCGAGGAGCCACGGAACGAGAGCGGCCGTTCCGGCGCCATCCGGGGGAAAGGCGGCGCGCTCGGCATCGGGGTTGATGGCGTGCAGCTCTCGGTGCAGCTCGGCCAGGCCGTCGGGCCGGGCGAGGTCCAGCTTGGATAGGAGGATCCGATCCGCGGCGACGACCTGCGCCCGCGCCTCCGGGTGGCGCGCCAGCTGGCGTACACCCGCCTCGGCGTCAACGACCGTCACCGTCGACGCGGGCCGGACGGGCAGGGGAGGGCTCGCCTCGTCGCCCGAGCGTTCGCGCGTCAGCTCTTCGAGGCCCTCCCAAATCGCGGCCGGCTCCGCGATGCCTGTGGTCTCGAGAATCACGACCTCGGGACGTGATCGCCGTACGATGTCGTCGAGCGCCGACCACAGCTCGCGCTGAACGCCGATCTGATGACACACACAGCCGCCCGCCAGTTCCATCACGTCGCCCGCCCGGCCTCGAATCAACCCGGCATCGATGTCGATGCGGCCCAGTTCATTGACCAGGACCGCGACCCGGCTGTGGTGCTGGAAACCCAGCACCCGATTCAGGAGTGTTGTCTTGCCGGCACCCAAGAAGCCCGTCAACAGGATCAGCGGGGGAGGGCCGCTTGGGTGGTGGGTCCTCGCGGCGGGCATCTGGGGCGAATATAGCGCGGGGCTCGGGATCTCACGGCGTCCCCGCGAATTCGCGACCTCGCGCTACTGGCAGATTGTCTGGATCTCGCACACGGGAGGGCAAGTTGCCCCTGGGGGGCAGGTGCTGACGTAGCGTTTGAGGCACTGGTGGCCTTGCCCGCAGGCCAGGTCGGAGGCACAGCCGAGGTTGCTCTTGGCGTAGCAACCCGCGGCCGCCAGGGCCGGCTGACCACATCCCGGCTGCAACCAAGTGCAAAGCGCATCGGCGACGCATGCGTTGTAAGTGGAGTACGTCCCGCACACGGGGACGGGCGGTGGAGGATTGCACGCACAGATCGGGCAGCCGTCGGTTCCCGCCTTCCAGCCAGCCTCGCAGTACAGCTTGCAAGTGACGGCGGAACAAATCCGGCAGCCGCCCTTTTGCCACCCGCATTTGCCGTCGCTCCCCCGCTCACAAGCGTAGGCAGGGGGCGGGGGCGGCGCCACGAGTGCCGCCGTTGCTCCTGGCGTGGTCGCCGCCACGTCGGAGGCTGTGCCTGCCGCTGGAGCCGCCGCCGCGCCAGAGGCCGTGCCGCCGGCGGGGGGAACCCCTGCCGCCGGGCAGACCACCGTCACCGGTTCCGTGGGCGTGGGGCCGCAGTCGGCCGTCGCGCACGCATTCGGATCGGGATTGCACGCGCATGTGGTGCACCCGGTCGCGGNNGGGCAGCCGTTGGCGTCCGTCACGTTGCCGTACTGACAGTAGATCTGACAAACAGGTGGACACATGCGTTGGCCGCCCGTGCCGCCGCTCCCGGTGCCGCCGGTCGCATTGGCGCCGCCCGTGCCGGGGACGGCGCCGCCGCCCCCCGAACCCGGGTTGCCGCCGGTTCCCGGTTTACCACCAGTAGCCGCTGCTCCACCGGTGCCGGTCAAGCCCCCCGAGCCCGGTGTGCCCCCGGTTCCGGGCGTGCCGCCGGACGCCTCGATTCCCCCTGAGCCAAGGCTTCCGCCGGTGCTCGTCCGACCCCCGGTCGCCCGGCCCGCATCGGACGAACCGCCGCCCGCGTCGGTGGATTCGAGCCCACCCCTGTCCAGGCAACCGGTCAGGGAGGCGGCCGTTGAACCGACCAACACAATTAAAAGGGCTATCGGGGGGCGCGTCATGCTCGTTGGTGAAGCATGCCTCGTGCCGGGGCCGGGGCTCCGGTGCGGAGCGCAGCGCGAGCGGCGTGGTGGCCGGCCACTCGAAAATCTGACGAGCGGACGGTGGCCCCCACGGATTTCCAGGTTTGGTCGATCAGAGGCGCGGAGCCGCCGAGGCCGGTGCCGCCGGCAAGACCAGAGTGAACCGGGTTCCGCTGCCCGCGGATGACTCGACCCGAATTTCGCCCCGATGGCGCCGGACGATGTCGCGGCTGGTCGAAAGGCCAAGCCCGGTACCGAGGCCCGCGTTCTTCGTCGTGAAGAACGGCTCGAAGATGCGCGGCAAATGCTCGGGCGAGATCTCGGGGCCGTTGTTCGACACCTCGGCGATCACCTGGGCGCCGTCTCGGCGGGTAGTGACCAGAATTTCGGCCTTGCCATCTTTTCGTTCGGCCACGGCCTGCGCGGCATTGACCAACAGGTTCAAGAAGACCTGGGACAGGCGGCCCGTGCTGCCAATGATCTTGGTATCCACGCCCAGATTCACGACCAGGGACCGGCCCCGGATTTCGGCGGCGGCGACCCGCAGGGCCGATCGGACCGCGTCGTTGATGTCGACAAGGGCGGCGGCATCCTCGGTGCGCGCGAGGCCGCGCAGATCGAACACGATGTCGCGGATACGGCCCACGCCCTCGGCCAGATCATCGGTGGCTTGCACAAGGTCCGCGTACAGAACCTCGCCGCCCAGTTCCTCCCAGATGCGGCGCGCTGGCGCGGTCGGGGCCTCGGCGGCCACCGCGGTCACGAGGCGACCGAGCTTGGCGATGCTTTTTTGCAGGAAGCCATGACTCGTCAGCACGAATGAAACGGGGTTGTTCACTTCATGAGCGACGCTGGCCGCGAGCTGTCCGATGGACGCCAGCCGCTCGGACGCCACCATCTGCCGGAGCAGACGGGAATTCTCGAGCGCGAGCAGCGCCTGGGACGCCAGCACGGCGGCCCGATCGACGTCCGCGCGCCGAAACGTTCGGTCGCTGCGCGAACGATTCAGATTCAACACGCCAACCAGTCGCTCGCCCGCCATCAGGGGATATACGATGCTCGACGATACGCGCTTGTAGTCCTGGATGTCGGCGAAGCGCGGATCTCCATCCAGGCCGTTGGTGATGAGAACGGGCTCGCGGCCGCGGGCGATGCGGGCGGCCACCCGCTCCTCGCCGCCAACGGCGCTCCGGACTTCGGCGAGCAAGCTCGACGAATGGGCGACATACAGCCGGCCCTGTGAGTCGGGCAACATCAGCGAGGCATCGTCCGCCCCCATGACTCGCCGGGCCACCTCCACGATCACCTCGGGCAGGCGCTCGAGCTCACGGGTGGACAGAAGAATCTGACTCGCCTGGTACAGCTCACTGGTCGCGTGCAGGCGTCGGCGCTCGATGGCCCGGGCGACCGTCGATACCAGATCGACGACGTTGAAGGGTTTTTGCACGAAGTCGAAGGCGCCCGCGCGCAAGCATTCGATGGCCATCTCCAGCGAGGCATATCCGGTGGTCATCACGACCTCGGTTTCTGGTGTTCGCGCGCGCGC